>JAJRRX010000463.1 GCA_024279075.1 Alphaproteobacteria bacterium
GATGCCCGCCACGATATTGCCAAATCACAAGATGTGGTCGATACCCCGCAAACCCGCGCGCCGACCTATCGACTTGCCTTTGCTGACCCGGATTTCCTATGCCGAGATGAACTGCGCCCTGTGCGCTTGCAACTTGAGCTGCTCAAGCCGGAGATGGCACTAACCGAGGCGGGGGTGGAAAGCACCGTGGTGCTATTTGGCGGGGCGCGGATACCGGACCCTGAGTTTAAAGAAAACGCCCGCACGGAAACGCTGGCGGGGCTGTCAAAATACTATACCGAGGCGCGCAAGTTTGCCCGTATTTGCACCGAAGAAAGCCTGAAGACCGGCGGCAAGGATTATGTGGTCTGCACCGGCGGCGGGCCGGGGGTAATGGAGGCGGGCAACCGCGGCGCGGCGGATGTTGGCGGCAAATCGGTGAGCCTGAACATTGTGCTGCCCCATGAGCAATCGCCCAATGAATACGCCACGCCGGAGCTGTGCTTTAACTTCCACTATTTCGCCATCCGCAAAATGCATTTTCTCATGCGCGCCAAGGCGATCGCCGCCTTCCCCGGTGGCTTTGGCACCATGGACGAGCTGTTTGAAGCCCTAACCCTGATCCAGACCAAACGCATGGAGCCGATGCCGATCTTGCTATTTGGCACGGCGTTCTGGCAGAAAATCATCAACTGGGAGGCGTTGGCAGATGCCGGTACGATTTCGGAGAGCGACCTTGACCTGTTTCACTTTGTGGATACGGGGGAAGAGGCGTGGGAGATTGTGAAGGGCTGGCAGGGGTAAGCGAGCTTGAAACACAACCGCACCCTGCTCCAAGGCGACCATTGGCAGATTAACATAAATCTGCGCTACGGGGTGCCGGGGTATTTGTTTGTGACATCTACAAGTGGGCCGACCGACAGCTTCTCCGCCCTGCCACCCGCAGCATTCCCCGAGCTTGGCCGCTTTCTGGGGCTGGCCTGCGGGGCGGTGGAGGTGGTGTTGCAGCCCCAAAAGGTGCTCACCGGTAAATTCGGCATGGTGCCGGATGTGCCGTTGCATTTTCACGTGTTGCCGCTTTATGGCTGGATAACCGACGCCTTTCAGGCCGCCCCTGCCTACCACGCCCTACAAGCGCAAAACCCCGCGGGCTACCCCGTGGCCCCCGACGCTGCCGAGCTGATCGCCTTTGTTTGGCGCGAATATTGCTTTACCGGAAAGTCTCCGGTGGAGTTTGATGTGGATGAGGTGGCGGATAGGCTTGAAGCCGAGATCCGCGTTCGCAGCAACGCTTTTGCTTTACAAGCCTCACCCCGCGCTGGATAAACGGGGCAAAGCACCCGAGGAAACTGCCATGACCGATTTTGCCAAAACACCTGCCAACTATGCCCCGCTCACCCCTGTGAGCTTTCTCGCACGCGCAGCGATGACCTACCCCGAGCGGATTGCGGTGATATATGGCGAGACGCGGTGGACATGGGCCGAGACCTATGGGCGCTGTCGGCAGATGGCTTCTGCATTGCAGCGAGCGGGGCTGGAAAAGGGCGACGTCGTGGGGGTGATTGCCGTGAACACACCCGAGATTTACGAGGCGCATTTTGGCGTGCCGATGGCGGGGATGGTGTTGAATACGCTGAATTGCAGGCTGGATGCGGGCACCATTGGCTATATTCTGGAACACTCCAAAACCCGCGCTTTGATTGTGGACCGTGAGTTTGCCGCTACGGTGCAGGTGGCTTTGGCAGGGATGGACAATCCGC
>JAJRRX010000464.1 GCA_024279075.1 Alphaproteobacteria bacterium
GTTTAACCGGTTGAGGATAAGGTTTTTGAACGGCATTTTACGTATTGGCCTTTGGTTACAATAGGGGGCGTGGCTTAAAGCTTGCTCAGGTAAGCGCCGTATTCATTTTTCTTGAACAGCTCGGCGCGTTCTTGAAGCTGGGCTTTATCTATCCAGCCCGCAGCATAGGCGATTTCTTCCAATGAGCCAACCTGAAGCCCTTGGCGGGTTTGCAGTGTGCGCACAAAATTGGCAGCATCCAGCAGGCTGGCATGGGTGCCGGTATCCAGCCAAGCATAGCCCCGCCCCATCCGCTCCACCGTTAGGCTGCCCTCCTCAAGGTAGTGCATCAAAAGGCTGGTGATCTCCAACTCGCCGCGCGCTGAGGGCTTCACCTCTTTGGCGCGTTTGGGCGCATCGCCATCCAGCACATAAAGGCCGGTTACGGCGTAATTCGAGGCAGGTTCTTCCGGCTTTTCCACAATCGAGGTCGCGTGCCCTGCATCATCAAAGCCAACCACGCCGTAGCGCTCGGGGTCGGCCACATGATAGCCAAACACCGTGCCACCGCTTTCCTGTGCGCAGGCGCGGGCCAGTATTTCGGGCAAGCCGTGGCCAAAGAAAATATTATCTCCCAGCACCAGCACCGAAGGCGCACCGGCCAAGAAATCCTCGGCCAGAATATAGGCCTGCGCCAAGCCATCGGGAGAGGGTTGAATGATCCACTCAAAGCTTAAGCCCCACTGGCTGCCATCGCCCAGCAGGCGCATAAACTGCTCTTGGTCATGCGGGGTGGTGATGATCGCGATTTCACGAATGCCCGCCAGCATCAGGGTCGAAATCGGATAAAAGATCATCGGTTTATCATAGATCGGCAAGAGCTGCTTTGAAACGCCCATGGTGATCGGGTAAAGCCGGGTGCCAGAGCCGCCCGCCAGAATAATCCCTTTTCTATTCATCTGCCTGCTCCTTTAAATCTTTTAATATCTCTTGCAGCCCCACGCGCCAATCGGGCCGCGCGATGCCGTAATCCCGCATAAGGCTCTGGCAATCCAACCGCGAGTTTAACGGGCGCGTGGCGGGGGTGGGATAGTCCGAGGTCGGAATATCACGCACCTGCACCGCCTGCCCTGCTTGGGTAAAAATCTCGCGGGCAAAATCGGCCCAGCTTACATCAGGCGCACCGGAGAGGTGGAAAACTCCTGAAGGGCCACCGTTTTTCACTAAGGTTTTGGCGATGCCAAGGGTTGCCTCTGCCACGGCTACGGCCGGTGTTGGCCCGCCGATCTGGTCTGCCACCACAGTTAAGCTATCCCGTGTTTGGGCCAACCGCAGCATGGTTTTCACAAAATTTTGCCCATGGGCCGATACCACCCAAGAGGTGCGTAAAATCGCATAAACACCGCGCGCTGCCTGAATGCCTTGCTCCCCCACCAGCTTGCTGCGCCCATAAGCACTTTGCGGGTTTACGAGGCTTTCAGCCGTCCACGGGGCCGTGCCTGTGCCAGCAAACACATAATCCGTCGAGATATGCACAAAGGGGATGCCGAGCGCCGCCGCCGCTTTGGCCATGGCCGTGGGGGCCGTGCCATTGACGGTATCGGCGATCTCCGCTTCCGCCTCTGCTTTATCAACCGCCGTGTAGGCCGCAGCGTTAATCACCGCTTCCGCGCCGGAGGTCTCTATTATCGCAGCGCAAGCCGCAGGGTCGCGCAGGTCCGCCTCCTCACGCGGCAAAAACCGGGCATCAGGTGCGATTTTGGCCAGCTCTTGCGCCACCTGCCCCGATTTGCCAAAAACCAGCAGCTTCATGCCACGCCCA
>JAJRRX010000465.1 GCA_024279075.1 Alphaproteobacteria bacterium
CAAAAGACACTCGGTTATTCTCTGCTGCTTTTGAGCATGCAGAAATGGAAATGGCGCTTGGTTTGTAATGGGGGTGTGGCAGGGGGAACGGCTCAGGTAGCCACAGCAGTATAGCCTATCATTCGTTTCATCTGGGTTATTCCTTTTCTTCCTATCGACGAACAAACCTACGGCCCATCATCAGCCGGTCGAGCACGAATTTTACCCGATACGTGGCAAGGCCCGAATTCCAATTTCCAATTGAAGCGTCTAAACGCTGGAATTAATTTTGGCCCTAACGGGCATTTCCAGGGGCTTTGCCCCCCACGCCCGCAAGGAAAATAGGCAGGGCCGTGTGGTCGGCTGCGCCGCCTGCCCGCACCGCTCCCTGTCGATTTTCCTTGCAGTTGCACCCCCCACTCTCGGCGAGGGCCAGAGTTTCAGAAGAGCGCGCTAAAGCGCTTTTCAAAAACTCACAGCCCATTGGGGACTAAACCTCAAAGGCTGCACCACATAAAGGACGTTATTTATGACTAAGCACTCAGAAATCACTGTAATCGAAACCCCTGCAATTGCATATTTTGACCTTGAGGATCTTTACCTTTCCGATTTGAACCCGCGCCAAGATGTTGCGGATGACGAAATCAATCTTCTGGCGCAAAGCCTTGTGGCTTGCGGTCTTATTCAAAATCTTTCCGGCTTGCTGGATGAAAACGGCAAGGTTGGCATTGTGGCGGGTGGCCGCCGCTTGCGAGCGTTGCAAATTGCCGTGCAGGAAGAGCCAAGCCTTTCAAACGTGCCTGTTAAGCTGGCTGTAGATGCCCATATGGCCGAAACATGGGCCAATGTGGAAAACGCGGCGCGGGCTGATCTGCACCCAGCTGACGAAATTCGCGCCTTTGGCAAGATGTTTGATAAGAGCCTTGGGGTGCCGCGTATTGCCAAGGTGTTCGGGGTGACGGAAAAGCATGTGTATCGTCGCCTTGCGCTGTTTAACCTGCCTAATGCTGTGTTGGATGCTTTGAAAGCTGGCGAGATCAATCTTAGCATGGCCAGTGCTTTTACAATTTCCGATGATGAAAAGCTTTCTTTGGAAGTGTTGGAGCAAGTGCGCGGGCAAGCAATATCTGCGCATCAAATGAAAAATATGCTTAAACCTCTGGCCGTGAGTGGCACAGACCGGAAAGCGGTTTTTGTCGGGGTTGAGGATTACAAAGCAGCGGGCGGGATTGTTGGCGGGGATTTGTTTTCTGATCAGGTTACTTTTGATAACCCTGATATTCTAGATGACGTTTTTCTTTCTAAGCTTACCAAGGTTGCGAACGATCTTCGGGTGCAACAGGGCTGGAAATGGGCCGAAGTGGTTGAGGGTAATCATGTTGGGTATTGGGATATCGAGCAGGGCGGCTATGAGCGGTTTTATCCGGTTGAGGGGGTATTGTCAGAGCAGCAAACCCAGCGGTTTGACGTGTTGGAAGACCAAGATGATCTTGATGCCGATGAAAAGGCTGAACTGGCTTTGCTGCATGCCATTGTTGATGGAGAGTATACCGAGGCGCAAAAGACTGTTGGCGGCATTATTGTAAACGTCTCGCACAATGGTCAGGTTTCGGTTGCGGGCAGACTGGTAAAGCGTGAGGATAAGAAAGCGGCGATTGAAGCGGGTGTTTTAGCCAAATCTGAACATCGAGGAAATAATAAGCCCAAATCGCCGTATTCGCAAAAACTTGTGGATGATCTCAAAGCCATCCAGCTGGGCGCACGGCAGAATGCTATGGTCAATAAAGCCGAAATGTTGCTTGATCTTTTGGCTTTCCAGCTTTCTGGCAATACAGGTTATCGGCGCGTTTTTGAAATGCGCTTTGATCACCCGCGCAACCAACCGCAAACCGAAACCGGCTTTTGTCTGGATGCCCGTTTGACCGAGCCGAGCGAAGGTCTCTCGGAGGATTGGAATTCGAATTTGGCGAAAACCTTTGAAGCGTTTCAGGCGAAGGGTAAGAAGCATCGGAATGCGGAAATTGCCCGCCACCTTGCAGCATTGTTAACAGGAGGGGATGCGGCATTTTCGGCGGTGATTGATGACGTATCCGGTGCAAATATCCGAAGTGTCTGGACGCCCACGGCAGAGAATTTCTTCAAGCGGGTGAACGGGGCTTATCTTGATGCCCTGCATATGTCGCTTCTCGACTTAGCGGCGGACCACAAAGACACAAAGTCCTTTGCTAAGCTCAAAAAGGGCGAGAAGGCCGCGTATCTTGAAAAGTTTTTTGGTGACGAGGAGGCGCAAAAGGCATTGGGTTTGCGTGCGGACCAAAAAGCACGGATTGATGCATGGCTGCCTGATTACTTTGGCTAACGGAAGGGCAGGGCGGCCAGCCGCCTTGCCCAGCCTTAACATTCTAAAAAACTGTTTCCTTTGTGGTGAAGGAGGATTTACCCCGGCCTGATGGCTGGGGTATTTTTACGGCATGATTAGAGATTTTGATTGGGCAATGGAAATGGCATGAATGAGGTTTAACCCCCCGAGCTTATGGCGGGCGGTATCAATGTAAACGCGCAATGTGTGTTCCGAAATCTGCATTTTCTCGGCAACCTTGGCGCGGTTTAAACCTCTGGACTGTGAATAAGCGTGCAAAATTGACCCACTTGGGTGGGTAATTGGCGTTTAAAATTGACCCACCTGTTTTGTTAACATCCGGGTATTTGGGCGCGGAGAATGATCAGGTGATATTAATGGAAAGTGCAGCAAAGATCCGTCG
>JAJRRX010000466.1 GCA_024279075.1 Alphaproteobacteria bacterium
AACGCGTTTTTATAGGCTCAAACTCAGCGCTTGTATCTCCGGTGAATATCGGCGATGACGCGTTAATTGGCACTGGAAGCGTGGTTACCAAAGATGTGCCCGCGGGCGATTTGGTGTTGGCGCGCGGCGCGCAGGTAAATAAAACAGGTCGCGGAAAACGGCTGATGGATATGCTAAGGGCAAAGAAAAAATGAATGCACTAGACAAATTGCGCGACGAAGGTGACACCCAAAAGGCCACCGAGATGGCCGCTTACCACAAGCAAACGCGTGAAATAATCGGCATTTCCAACCCGCAGATAGACGGGTTTGTTAAGAAATGGCGCACCGAGCTCAGCTTGGATGACCGCCTCTCTCTCGCCGATGAACTCTGGCAAAGTGATGTTTTTGAAGCCCGCATCGCCGCTGCCAAACTGCTTGTGCAAGCGCGCATAACTCCAGACGAAGCCGTTTGGGCGCTGATCACCACATGGGTGCCTGATCTTGATAGTTGGGCTATCGCCGATCATGTAAGCACCGCCGCCGCCAAGCGCCTAACGGCCAATCCGGCGCGGCTTGATGACGTTGAGGCTTGGACACATTCCAAGCACATGTGGTCCCGCCGCGCAGCGCTTGTAGCCACCCTGCCTTGGGCCAAACTCAACCACCTGTCGCCAGAGCAAAACAAAGCCCGTGAGCGCATTCTCGGCTGGGCCGCCCGCTATGTCGATGACCATGATTGGTTCATGCAAAAAGCCGTCGCATGGTGGCTGCGCGACCTGTCCAAGCACGACGCCGCACGGGTTCAGCTCTTTGTTGACAAACACGGCGACCGGATGAAGCCCTTCGCCCGCAAAATTGCCAGCAAATACCTGCCTTCCTAACTTTTAAGCCGCTTAATCCGCAACAAAAATCAAATTAATAATGCCCTGATCCCCATAGTGCAACAACACACCTGCAACTTCGTCTGGTGCGCCAATCGAGTTGTCATATCCGAAAAAATTACCACTCGTTTTGGTTATGAGACTTGATCCAATAACGGTATCATATGAAACTTCACCACCATTCTTATAAAATGTAACGCTCCCGCCCCTAAACCCATTTCCTTGAATCCTCATATTTGTAAGGCGAATTTCGTCGAACACGCTTTGTATGACAGGACTTCCTGAGCTATTTAACACCGAAAAATCATTCAGACTCGCTGAAACCATATTTGCAGAAAAGTCGGCGGTGACAGCACTTGTTCCGGAAGTTAAAAAGGTACGCGCAACCCCTGAACTATTTTTGAAATTATAAATACCGCCAGCTTCACCGGAATAGGTCGCTGATCCCGCATCGGGAATATCGGTGGAGCTGGTTACAACTCCATAAATGCCACTTATGACATTGTAAGTATTCGCTCCGACAACATAGTTTCCGCTAAAAGTTGTTACATACTGATATGAGCCACTAAAATAGTTAGTGCTCGGTACTACGTTGTTTGTGTAGGAATATGGACGAAAAAAGATGGGGCCTGCGGTTAAGAGGCCATCAGATGCCGCAGGGCCGTCTACGTCTACCATTGAAAATACACCATCGGTCAAGGACGTGCTACCCGTAGCGTGTACAAGTGAACCACTCACGGTGTTTGTGGAAAATCTTAAAGACGATTCCGCAATTAATACCCCCCCTAATGTGCTGTTGTTCCCTGTTGCTCCCCTGTCGTCTAAAGACCGATATGCAGTGTTTGAAGGGGGTGGGCCAGGGGTCGTTGGAATGTTCGTCGGGCCGGCCGTGGGAGCGTTAGTGCAAGCGGAAATCAATGCGGGTGCCAAGAGCAATGCAATGCGGTTTCCAAATCCGATGATGCTCATAAAATGTATTCCTAAATATGGTGGTGCTGCCAAAGGTATTAGAGCTTAGTGTATTAGCCATGTCAATCCTGAAAGGAAGGCCACTGGCATTTGCAACTTAAGATTAGTAGAGAGCAAATTAAAAAAAATTACAACATTTTAGCCAAATAATGCCCCGTATGGCTGCCCTTTGCTTTCGCCACCTTTTCCGGCGTCCCTGTTGCCACAATCTCGCCGCCGCCATCACCGCCCTCTGGCCCAATATCAATGATATAATCGGCGGTTTTGATCACGTCGAGATTGTGCTCGATTACCACGACCGTATTGCCTTGATCAACCAGCTCATGCAGCACTTCCAGCAGTTTTTTCACATCCTCAAAATGCAGTCCGGTCGTGGGTTCGTCCAGAATATACAGTGTGCGCCCTGTCGAGCGCTTGGCCAACTCCTTGGAAAGTTTCACCCGCTGCGCCTCCCCGCCCGAAAGCGTCGTCGCCTGCTGGCCAACCTTGATATAGCCCAAGCCAACGCGTAAAAGCGCCGTCATCTTGTCCCGAATTGACGGCACCGCACGGAAAAACTCCGCCGCCTCTTCCACCGTCATATCCAACACGCCAGCAATGCTTTTACCCTTAAACAAAATCTCCAGCGTCTCACGGTTAAACCGCGCGCCCTTGCAGCTTTCGCACTCCACATACACATCCGGCAGGAAGTGCATTTCAATTTTGATCACCCCATCGCCCTTGCACGCCTCACAGCGCCCGCCCTTCACGTTAAAGCTGAAGCGGCCCGGCTTATAGCCCCGCGTTTTCGCCTCCGGTAACCCCGCGAACCAATCCCGAATAGGCGTAAACGCCCCCGTATAAGTGGCAGGGTTGGAGCGCGGCGTGCGCCCAATGGCCCGCTGGTCTATGTCAATCACCTTATCAAGGTGCTCCAACCCCGTAATCGCCTTACACGGTGCCGGAATTTGCCGTGCACGGTTCAGGCGCATGGAGGCCGTCTTGAACAATGTCTCGATCGTCAGCGTCGATTTTCCGCCACCAGAAACCCCCGTTACGCAGGTAAACACCCCGAGCGGAAACGTCGCCGTAATCCCCTTCAGGTTATTCCCCGTCGCTTCTTTTACTACGACCTTTTTACCATTGCCCTTGCGCCGCTCCAGCGGCACGGGAATGCGGCGCTTGCCAGAAAGATACTGCCCCGTGATCGAGGCCTCACAGGCAATAATTTCCGCTGGCGTGCCCTCGGCAATAACCTCGCCGCCATGAATTCCCGCACCGGGGCCAATATCCAGCACATGGTCTGCCTCGCGAATGGCCTCTTCGTCATGCTCCACCACCAGCACCGAATTGCCTTGGTCCCGCAGGTTTTTGAGCGTTTCCAGCAGCCGCCCGTTATCACGCTGGTGCAGGCCAATACTTGGCTCATCCAGCACATAAAGCACGCCTGTCAGGCCCGAGCCGATCTGGCTCGCCAGCCGAATGCGCTGGCTTTCCCCACCGCTCAGCGTGCCGGAGGCGCGCGAAAGCGACAGGTAATTCAAGCCAACATTGACCAAAAACCCCAGCCGCTCGCGAATTTCCTTTAGGATCGCCACTGCGATCTGGTTTTTCTGCTTACTCAGCTTTGCGGGCACCGCCTCGACCCAGTCCAAGGCCTCCTGAATGGAAAGCTGCACCACCTGCCCCGCATGCAGCCCCGCGATTTTCACCGCCAGCGCCTCGGGCTTTAGGCGATACCCATCACAAGCCTTGCAATGCTTGGTGTTCTGATAACGCTCGAACTCTTCGCGAATCCAGTTGCTATCCGTCTCGCGGTATCGCCGCTGCATATTCGGGATCACCCCCTCAAACGGCCGCGTGACCTCATACACCCGCCCGCCTTCATCATAGCGAAACTTGATCTCGGCGCCCTTGGAACCATAAAGCATTACCTGCTGCACTTCCTCGGGTAGCTCGCTCCATGGCAAGGATTTCTTGAATTTATAGTGCTTGGCAATCGCCTCAATCGTCTGCCGGAAATAAGGCGATTTACCCTTGGCCCACGGGGCCAGCGCCCCGTTATAAAGCGTAATCGACTGGTCTGGCACGATCAGGTTTTCGTCAAAAAACATCTCGACACCAAGGCCATCACAAGCAGGGCAAGCCCCAAGAGGCGCATTAAACGAAAATAGCCGAGGTTCGATTTCGGGGATGGTAAACCCGCTCACGGGGCAGGCGTAATTTTCTGAGAACACATGCCGCTCGGCCCCCTCATCCGCAATTTCCAGCACCGCGATGCCGTCCGCAAGATCCAATGCCGTGCGCAAGCTATCCGCCAGCCGCGTCTCCAAGCCGGCCTTAAGCACCAAGCGGTCCACCACGACATCAATATTGTGGCGAAACTTTTTATCAAGCGTAGGCGGCTCGTCCAGCTCATAAAACGTGCCATCCACCTTAACCCGCTGAAAGCCTTTTTTGCGCAGCTCGGCAAAATCCTTGGCATATTCGCCTTTACGGTCGCGCACAATCGGAGCCAGCAGGTAGCCACGTGTGCCCTCCTCCATGCCCATCATCAGGTCCACCATCTCGCTAACCTGCTGTGCTTCAATCGGCAGCCCCGTGGCCGGCGAGTAAGGCGTGCCAACCCTCGCAAAGAGCAGGCGCATATAGTCATAAATCTCGGTCACCGTGCCCACGGTCGAGCGCGGGTTTTTTGACGTCGTCTTTTGCTCAATCGAAATTGCAGGCGACAGGCCCGAAATATGGTCCATATCCGGCTTTTGCATCATGTCGAGGAACTGCCGCGCATAGGCGCTCAGGCTTTCCACATAGCGGCGCTGGCCCTCGGCATAAATCGTGTCAAAGGCAAGGCTGGATTTGCCTGAGCCCGAAAGCCCCGTGATCACCACCAGCTTATCCCGCGGGATATCCACATCAATCGACTTCAAGTTATGCGCCCGCGCG
>JAJRRX010000467.1 GCA_024279075.1 Alphaproteobacteria bacterium
GACCCGAATGCCGAGCTGTGGCTCGATCCGATGCAGGGCTGGGCTTTGTCCTCGGCGCGGTTTTACCATGCGGGGCTGAAGTGGTATGTGAACACTTTGCTGGATTACGTGATGCTCTCGCCAGATCTCGCGCCGCAAGCACATTGGCGGATATATCACCCGTTTGATGACCCGAAATGCTACGCTAACGACCCGATCAAACAAGCACTCCTTACCGCCTCGGACCATTTTCCGGTTTGCGTTGACCTTACCCTATAACCGCCCCATATTGCGCTAAATCATCAGGAGATAATCATGTTTTCACTGCCATCCCGCATGCCCGAAATCTGCCACGCTGCCACTGAACCTTCGGGCGGGGCCGACCTTGGTGAGCTGCCCAGCTGGGACCTAAGCGACCTTTATAGCGCGCCTGATTGTGATGAAATCAAGCGAGACCTTGATTGGCTAAAGGGCGAAACGGCGGCCTTTGCAACCGATTACGAGGGTAAGCTGGCCGACCAGAACGCAGCGGATATGCTACGCGTCATTGAGCGCTATGAGGCGATGAACGGCATCATGGGGCGGATTATGTCCTATGCTGGCTTGAGTTATTATCAAAATACCTCTGATAGTGAGCGGGCTAAATTTATGTCCGATATGCAGGGCGCAATTACTGATTTAAGCAACCCCTTGGTATTTTTCAGCCTTGAAATGAACCGGATCGACGATGGGGTGCTGGAAGGGCTGATGGCCGAGAGCGCTGGCCTCGCGCGCTATAAGCCGGTGATTGACCGGATGCGGGCAATGAAGCCTTATCAGCTTTCTGACGAGCTTGAAAAATTCCTGCATGATAACTCGGTGGTCGGGGCCGCCGCATGGAACCGCCTGTTTGACGAAACCATGGCGGGGCTAACCTTTGACGTGGACGGCGAGGAAACCAGCCTTGAAGCCACGCTCAATCTGCTGAGTGATTCCGACCGCGCGCGCCGTGAGGTGGGGGCCAAAGCGCTGGCCGGGGTTTTCACCAAAAACCTGCCGCTGTTTGCCCGCATCACCAACACCTTAGCCAAGGAAAAGGAGATCGAGGATCGCTGGCGCGGCTTGGAAACCCCGCAGATGTCCCGCCACCTTTCCAACCATGTGGAGCCGGAGGTGGTGCAAGCCCTGCGCGATGCTGTCGTGGCGGCTTACCCCAAGCTTTCGCACCGCTATTATGCGCTGAAAGCCAAGTGGCTGGGCCTTGAGAAACTGGAAATGTGGGACCGTAACGCACCGCTGCCCGACGAGGACGACACGCTGATCACATGGGATCAAGCCCGCGATATCGTGCTGGAATCCTATGCTGGCTTTGATGACCGCCTGTCGCTGATCATCGCCCCGTTCTTTGATAGCGACTGGATTGACGCCGAGGTAAAGCCCGGCAAAGCCCCCGGCGCTTTTGCCCACCCGACGGTGACCGATGTGCACCCTTATATTCTGATCAACTACCTTGGCAAACAGCGCGATGTGATGACGCTGGCCCACGAGCTAGGCCACGGCGCGCACCAGTTTCTGGCCGCTGACCAAGGCGAACTTCTGGCCGATACGCCCCTCACGCTGGCGGAAACCGCCTCGGTGTTTGGCGAAATGCTCACCTTTCGCAAGCTACTTTCTGAGGCCCCCGACCAAGCCACCCGCAAGCGCCTTTTGGCGGGCAAAGTGGAGGATATGATAAACACCGTGGTGCGCCAAATTGCCTTCTACGATTTTGAGTGCCGCCTGCATGCGGCGCGGGGGGAGGGTGAGTTAACGCCCGAGCAGATCAACGAAATATGGATGCAGGTGCAGCATGAAAGCCTCGGCGAGGGCTTTAATTTCATGGAAGGCTATGAGAGCTTCTGGACCTACATCCCGCACTTCATCCACTCGCCATTCTACGTGTATGCCTATGCCTTTGGTGATGGTCTCGTGAACGCGCTTTATGCGGTTTATGAAGAAGGGCTGGAGGGCTTTCAGGATAAATACATCGAGATGCTGAAGGCGGGTGGCTCCAAGCACCACTCCGAATTGCTGGCCCCGTTTGGGCTGGATGCCTCTGACCCGAGCTTCTGGGATAAGGGGCTGAGCATGATCTCGGGGATGATTGACGAGCTGGAGGCGATGGAGACTTAACGGGTGGTGGGGTAAAACCACACCCTACAGCTGCCCGTAGGGTGCGTGGTCCTCCACGCACCTTTTTAATAGCCCACGCGCCTATCCACCACAAAAAGCAGCGGCTTGCCGCTTTCTCCGCGCGCCACATTATCAGCCACCACCGCTGCTGCCGTTTTTGGCCGCGTTTCCGAGGCAATATGGGGGGTGATCGTCACGTTTGGATGCGCCCAATACGGGTGGCTGTTGGGGAGCGGCTCTTTTGCGAACACATCCAGCGTGGCGTGGGCGATGTGATGGGAGTTAAGCGCCGCTAGCAGTGCGTCATCATCTATCAGCAGCCCACGGCCCGGGTTGAGGATGCACGCAGATTTCGGCAGCATTGCGAGGGTTTTGGCGTTGATTATATGTGTTGTTTCTGGGGTTTGTGGTAAAAGTAGCACGAGGATTTCGCTTTGAGAGAGTAGGGCGGCGAGGCCGTCCTCGCCAGAAAAACAGGTGATGCCTTCAATGCTTTTAAGGCTGCGAGACCACCCCGACACCTTAAACCCAAGGCAATTCAGCGCCTGTGCACAGGCCTGCCCAAGCTCGCCCAAGCCCAGAATGCCAATCGTCCGGTCCTCGGCCAAAGGCGGGGCCGTGCCACTTTTCCACTCAGTGTTCGGGTTCACGATATGGGCATCCATCCCGAGATGATAGCGCAGGCAATGCCCCGCCACCCATTCCGCCATACCTTTCTTCAGCCCGCCATCCACCATCCGGCACAGCGGCACTTTCAGGCTTTCACTGCCAACGATCTTTTCGACCCCTGCCCACAGGCTAAGCACGGCTTTGAGCCGTGTAAACGGCGCGAAATCCTGCACAGGGCCGAGGGGGGAATAGACGATGTAATCCACGGTTTCGGGCGGCAGATCACGGCCAAAATTTGCCTTGATACCCCGCGCGGCCAGCGCTTCGGGAATGAGGCTTTGGTAAGTATTCCAGTTATCATCGGTTCCGGCAAACAGCACGTTGGGCATAGGGCAACCTTATTTTGGGCGGTGGATATGGGCGGATTGAATGAGGCC
>JAJRRX010000468.1 GCA_024279075.1 Alphaproteobacteria bacterium
GCAGATCATGTGCTCGAATTGCAGCAATCCGCAGGCATTATTAGCCCGGATGCCGACGCAACCGGCCAAATGACCATTGTGAACAGCTTGGAAGCCCAGCTCGACCAACGCCGCTTTGACCTTTCAGAAATCAACCGCAATGAAGCGCCAAATCAGGCACAGGTGCGCGCTATTGAGCAAGATATTGAAGCTTTGCTTCTGCGGATTTCCGAGCGCCGCGCGGCAATGTTTACCAGCAGTGATGCCAGCACTTCGCTTGCGCGTTTGAGTGGCGAGCTCAGCATTGCCCGCACCAACCTTGAAATGCGGCAAATGTTGCTTCAGCAATCCTTGTCGTCGCTCGAAACCGCGCGGGTCGAGACCAACCGCCAAACCCGCTATCTTAGCCTTGCCGTGGCTCCGATTCCGCCGGATGTGCCAACCCACCCAAAATCGCTGGAAAATACAATGCTGGCGCTGGCGCTGTTCTTTGGAATCTATATTTTCCTCTCGCTCACCGTCGCTATTTTGCGCGAGCAGATCGGCTCCTAAAGCTCAGGCCACCTGCCCCGCAGCGTGGCCTGACGCCCAAGCCCATTGAAAATTATAACCCCCGAGCCACCCCGTCACATCCACCACCTCGCCAATAAAAAACAGCCCCGGCACCGCGCGCGCCTGCATGGTTTTGGCGTCCAGAGCAGCGGTGCTTACCCCGCCCAGCGTTACCTCCGCTGTCCGGTAACCTTCGGTGCCAATCGGCTGCACCAACCAGCGCCGCAAATGCGCCTCCAAGCGCGTGATATCCGCTTTTGTGAGGTCCGAAATTGTGCCCTGAAAGCCAAACTTCTCGGCCAAAAAACGCGCGAGCTTTTTAGGGAAAAGCCGCGCCAGCATCGTCTGCACCGCCTGCTTTCCCGCCTCTGATCGGGCCTGTTGCAGCGCCGCTTGCAAGCCGCCATCAGGTAATAAATCAATCTCCAGCGCCATCCCTTCGCGCCAAAAGGAACTAATTTGCAATATCGCCGGCCCTGATAGCCCGCGATGGGTGAAGAGCAGATCATCCGCAAATCTCCCAGCTCCGCACCGCACGGAGACCGGCACCGCCACCCCCGCCATGCTCTTGAAATCCACCAAATCCTGTGCGCCAAACGTAAGTGGCACCAGCCCCGCGCGGGTGGCCAGCACCTCCAGCCCGAATTGCCGCGCGATCTCGTAGCCAAGGCCACTCGCGCCGATTTTGGGGATGGATTTACCGCCACTGGCCACCACCACCGCGCCCGCCTGCACCGCCCCGCGTGAGGTCTGCACAACAAACCCCTGCGTGACCTGCTCAACACTAGTGCCGCTCCAAATCTCGGCCCCCACATCAGCAAGCTCCGCCTTGAGCATCTCTACAATTTGGCTGGCTTTACCATCACAAAAAAGCTGCCCCAGTGCTTTTTCATGCCACGCAATTCCGTGACGCTCCACCATGTTTACAAAATCCTGCGGGCTATAGCGCCCCAGCGCCGATTTCACAAAATGCGGGTTTTCGCACAAAAAATGCCCCGCCTCCGTGCCCAGATTGGTAAAATTGCACCGGCCCCCACCCGAAATCCTTATCTTCTCCCCGATTTTGTGGGCATGGTCCAGCAACAACACCGAGCGCCCCCGCCGCCCCGCCGCAATACCACACATCATCCCCGCCGCCCCGGCCCCAATTATCACCACGTCTCGCTTGTCCATATTCATCCCTTTAGCTGTGCGCGGCAATGTGGCGTAGATAAAGCGAAATGGATAGTCAAAATTTGCAAAAAACCGCTTGCGAAGCCCCGCCCGCCCGATTAAATAAGCCCTGTGTTGGGACGTGGCCTAGTGGTAGGGCAACGCTTTTTGGTAGCGCAGATCGTAGGTTCGAATCCTACCGTCCCAACCAGGTTTCTAAAGCATGAGTTTTATGCCGTAAGCCACCACGCCAAGGGCCGCAACGCTAGCGAGCCAGAGGCCGATAAACCAGAGCCATTTTCGCAAAAGGGGCGGCACTAGTGGTAGCCCTCCCCCGGCTCGACCTTGCCGCGAAACACCCAGTAGGAATAGGCGGAATAGGTCAGAATCGTCGGGATCAGAAACAGCGCGCCCCAACCGATAAACGCAAGGCTGCTATCAGGCGCGGCGGCTTGCCAAATGGTCAGTGTTGGCGGCACAATATAAGGGTAAAAGCTGATGCCGATGCCTATAAAGCCAAGCGTAAAAAGCACCAGCGTGGCCAAAAATGGGGTTAAATCATTCCGGCTTTTTAGGCCGCTATAAAACATATATGAGGCAAAAAGCAATAATATCGGCATAATAACCGAAAACAGGATGGTGGGCCACGTAAACCAGCGGGTAAAATACTCAGGGTTCAAGAACGGGGTGATGGCCGTGACCAGCCCCAAGGTGAGCCACACCCCAAAAGACAAGCGCCATGAGAAGCGGTAGGCAAGGTCTCGCACCGCGCCCGTGGTCTTGAGAATAAGCCATGTGCTGCCCATCAGGGCATAGCCCACCACCACCGCAACCCCTGTCAGCATAGAAAACGGTGTCAGCCAGTCAAAATTGCCGCCCGCATAGAGCCGGTCCGAAATTTCGATGCCCTGCACTAACGCGCCAAGGGCCACGCCTTGGGCAAAGGCGGCCATGATCGAGCCTCCAAAAAACGACCAATCCCACAGGTATTGGCCTTTTTCCGTGCGCCAGCGAAACTCAAACGCCACGCCGCGAAAGATAAGCCCGATCAGCATGGCGATCATCGGCACATAAAGCGCCGTCAGCACCACGCCGTAAGCCAGTGGAAACACCGCATACAGCCCGCCACCGCCGAGCACCAGCCATGTCTCGTTACCGTCCCACACGGGGGCGACGGTGTTCATCGCGAGGTCTTTGTCTTCCTTTTTGCGCAGGAACGGAAACAGGATGCCAATGCCAAGGTCAAAACCGTCAAGGATCACATAGGTGAGCACGGAAAAGGCAATCACGCCCGCCCAGATAAACGCCAGATCAAATATCATTTTTTCGGCTCCTCATTGGAAAGGTTTTTCGCCAAGCCGGGCGTAATCCCCGCCGCGCGCGTTGGCCCTAGGTCATGGATATCATTACCCTCATCCGGGTTTTGCCCCATGAGCCGCAAGACATAAACCGTGCCAGCCCCAAACAGGGTGAAGTAAACCACGATAAACACCAAAAGCGAGGCGCCAACCGCACTGGCTTCCAGTGGCCCCGCGCTATCAACCGTGCGCAGCAGGCCGTATACCGTCCACGGTTGGCGACCCACTTCGGTGGTGACCCAGCCTGCCAGCACCGCCACAAAGCCCATTGGCCCCATCAAGATTGATGCTTTTTGCAGCCAGCGGCTTTCATACATGGAGCCGCGCCAGCGCTTAAACACGCCCCACATGCCCAGCCCCAGCATGCCAAAGCCGATGGCGACCATAATGCGGAAGGTCCAAAACACGATCAGCGCTGGTGAGCGGTCTTCCTTGGGGAATTCTTTGAGGCCCGCAAAAGAGCCCGTGAGGCTGCGGGTGAGGATCAGCGAGCCGAGATAGGGGATTTTAACCGCATAATCCACGCGCTCGGTCTCGTCATTCGGGAAGCCGAAAATAATCAGCGGGGTGCCGCCCTCTTCGGTTTCATAATGGCCCTCCATGGCGGCGATTTTAGCGGGCTGGTATTCAAGCGTGTTTATGCCGTGCTCGTCCCCCGCCAGAATTTGCAAGGGGGCCACGGTGATCAGCATCCACATGGTCATGGAAAACATTAGCCGCGCGGGCTTGTTGGTGCTGTCTTTCAGCAAATGCCACGCGCCCACCGCGCCGATCGCCAGTGCGGTGGTGAGAAACGCGGCCAGCACCATATGCACAAGGCGATAAGGGAATGAGGGGTTAAACACGATTTCAAACCAGTTTTCAGGCACAAACTGGCCCACCTCGTTAATGCTATAGCCCGCTGGGGTTTGCATCCAGCTATTCACGCTCAAAATCCATGTGGCCGACATAAGCGTGCCAAGCGCCACCATAGAGGTGGCAAACAGGTGCAGCCTTGGCCCCACGCGCTCTCGGCCAAAAAGCATAACGCCCAAAAACCCAGCTTCCAGAAAAAACGCCGACATCACCTCATAGCCCAGAAGCGGGCCAAGTATAGGGCCGGTTTTATCGGCAAAAATGGGCCAGTTGGTGCCAAATTGATAAGACATAACAATGCCCGATACCACGCCCATGCCAAAGACAACGGCAAAAATGGTTTTCCAGTAATTGAAGACCTGAAGGTAAATTTCGTTTTTGGTGAGCAGGTGTAACCCGTTGAGAACAGCCAGAAAACTCGCCAAACCGATGGAAAAGGCAGGAAAGGTGATATGGGCAGACACCGTAAAGGCAAACTGCATCCGCGCCAGTTCTATCGCATCAAATCCGAACATTCTGATCTCTCCATTTTTTACTGCACGTTAAGCAGATGCGCACAAAGTATATCTTAATATTTTGCAGTCAATGCGGCAACTTAACTTTTTCTTACTTATAAACCTTAAGCAAAACTATAAATTTTGGTAAATAAATCTCAGAATGGTTTCACAATGGCCGCCCTTGTAGCCGCCAAACACATCCTATATATCTATATCTCCTATAGCTATTGCGAGGCCCCCATGCTGTCCATCGGTGAACTCTCCCGCCAAACCGGCGTTAAAATCCCGACCATCCGATATTATGAGCAGATGGCGCTGATCTCTGCGCCTGAGCGCTCAGCGGGTAACCAGCGGCGCTACTCCCACACCGAGCTTAGCCGCCTGAGCTTCATAAAGCATGCGCGCGACCTTGGCTTGAGCATAGAAGATATCCGCGAGCTGCTCACGCTTAGCGCCCACCCCGAAATGCCCTGCGCCGAGGCCAATAAGATTGCCGGCAACCATCTTGGTGCCATTCGCGAGCGCATCGCCCAGCTCCAGCGGCTAGAGGCCGAGCTGGCCCGCATGGCCACCTGTCATGCCGATAATATAGAGAATTGTTACGTAATCGAGAGCCTCTCCAACCACGCGCTTTGTGCCGATAACCACTAGGGCTTTACACCCATCCGCCCGGCCAGATCTGCCACAAACTGCCACGCCACGCGCCCTGAGCGACCGCCACGGGTTTGCTGCCATTCAATCGCCTCAGCCCGTAGGTTCTGAGGCTTTAGGCCCAGCTCATCGCAATATCCGGCGATCATCTCAAGGTATTCGTCTTGGGTGCAGGGGTGAAACCCGAGCCACAGGCCAAAACGGTCCGACAGAGACACTTTTTCCTCCACCGCTTCCGAGGGGTTAATTCCGTTTTGCCGTTCATTATCAATCATATCGCGCGGCATAAGGTGGCGGCGGTTAGATGTGGCATAAAAAATCACATTCTCGGGCCGGCCCTCAATGCCGCCATCAAGTATCGCTTTCAGAGACTTATAATGGCTGTCATCATGGTCAAAAGAAAGATCATCACAAAATAGCAAAAACCGCTCTGCGCGCCCGCGCAGATGGTTCATCAAGCGGCCAATGCTCGGGATGTCTTCGCGCTGAATTTCCACAAGCTTCAGCCCGCCCACCTCGGCATGCACCGCCTTCACCAACGAGCTTTTCCCCATGCCCCGCGCGCCCCAAAGCAGCGCATTATTCGCAGGCAGGCCCTTGGCAAATTGCGTTGTATTGGCCAACAGCGTGTCGCGCGAACGGTCAATCCCGACCAAGCGCGCCATCGCCACCCCGTTTACCCTCAAAACAGGGCGTAAGGCATCCGGTTCAGTCTCCCAAACAAAAGCCGAAGCCACGCCAAAATCGGGCGTGGCCATCGGCGCAGGGCTGATCCGCTCCAGCGCGTCCGCTATTCGCTTCAGCGCCTTTTTACTCATGTCGGCTTGTTGTCGTCGTCAAAGGCATCGGCTTCAAAGTCGTCATCATCCTCAATAATCTCAAGGATTGGGCCGACCTCTTTTTCCGCCTTGGCTGATTTGGCCTTTACCGGCTTTGGCTTGGCCTCTGGCTCTTCGTCTTCGTCATCATAAAAACCGTCTTCCCGCAGCTGGGCTTCGCGCTTCTTATCCACCATTTTAACCATCACAATCGAGATCTCGTAAAGCCCGTAAATCACCGTAAACATGATGATCTGGGTGATGACATCTGGCGGTGTGATAATGGCCGCCAACATCAAAATCGCCACAATCGCGTATTTCCGCGTGGTGGTCAGCGCCTTTGCCGTTAGCAAACCTGCCTTGGCCAGCAGTGTCATCAAAACCGGCAGCTGGAAGGTCAGCCCAAAGGCCATGACAAACTTCATGGTCAGCCCGAGATACTCATCAATCGTGCCCAAAAAGGTAATGCCTACAGCCGCAGGGCCATCCAGCGCCTCGGCCCCTTCGGTGCCAAGGTTTTGGTAGCCGAGAAAAAAGTCAAACGCCAGCGGCAGAACGGCGTAAAATGCAAAGGCGGCACCGATCAAAAATAGCACCGGCGAGGCCAGCAAAAACGGTAAAAACGCGCCTTTTTCTTTTTTGTAAAGCCCGGGGGCTACAAATTGCCAAAGCTGCCAGCCAATAATCGGGAAGGCCAGAATAAACCCGCCAAACATCGAGATACGTAGCGCGGTGGTAAAGCCTTTTTGTAAACCGGTATAGATCAGCCCACATTCGCCGGTTGCCTCGATCAGTTGCGAGCAAATCGGGCTGGCAAGAAAGTTGAAAATAGGGGTGGAAAACGAATAACTAATCAGCATCCCGACCACAAAAGCCAGCACCGAGCGGATAAGCCTATTGCGCAACTCCGCCAGATGTTCAATCAGCGGCGCGGCGCTGCTTTCCACTTCACTATCGCTCATCTATGCGTCTTTCTTGGCAGCAGGTTTTTTGGCCACCGGCTTTTTGGCTGGCGCCTTAGCGGGGGCTTTTTTCGCCGCAGGTTTCTTGGCGGCGGGCTTTTTGGCGGCGGGTTTTTTGGCAGCGGGTTTTTTGGCAGCGGGCGTCTTGGCGGCGGGTTTGGCTTGTGTCTTCTTTGCCACCTTCGGGGCGGCTTTCTTAACCGGCACATCATCATCTGCGCGCGCGCCCGGGTCTTCATCTGCTTGCGCTTCAACCTTGGCCAAGCGGGCAGCTTTGGCCTCATCATCCAACATGGTGCTGTTTTTGATCGAATCCATCGTCATTGATTTCAGGTCTTTATTAAAATCAACCGGATTAAAGCTCGTGGCTTTTTTCAGCCCGCTCGCAGCGCTTTTCACCCCATCCATGGCTTCATCCACGCCGGCATCCTTAGCCGCCGCATCCATAGAGCGCTGGAATTCGCGCGCCATGCCCTTCATCTTGCCAACAAAATTGCCCACGGTCCTAAACAGACCCGGCAAATCTTTTGGCCCGACGACGATCAACGCCACCATGCCCACGACAAGAATTTCCATCATGCCCAGATCAAACATTCTGGCACATCCCCGCTATAAAAGTAATGGCGGAGCTTTAAGCTTCGTCTTTTTTCTCAACAGGCGTTACATCAACAGCTTCATCAGCCGCTGCCTGCTCTAGCTCGGCTTTGCCTTCATTCACGCCCTTTTTAAAGCTTGAAATGCCTTTGCCAACTTCGCCCATAAGCGACGAAACCTTGCCGCGCCCAAAAAGCACCAGCACAACAACAGCAACAAGGATCAGGCCCATTGGGCCGATATTGCCGATAAACAGCGTCGTAGTCATTCTCTCTCTCCCAGTTTGAGATATACAGACCTTATCTAAGGGCTTCCGCCCTAAGGTTCAAATGCAAACGCCCTAATCGGCGGAATTTTTCTCCATATAGGGAGATTTGACACGGCTCTGGTTCTCACAGGGGAACACAAAGCAGCGGTCACGGCGCAGGCTCAGCCATAAAGGCGTGCCATCTTTGGGCAGGAAAACCCCCGGTATCGTCGCGCTCAGCACCGACTTGTCATAGTCCATTTCCAGCTCCACCAGGCTCTCGTTGCCCATAAACCGCGCCCGCTTCACCAGCCCGCGCGCAGGCACCCCGTCTTGTGGTGTTGGCAACGGCCCTTTGCCGTGCCGATCAAAATCAATTTTCAGGTGCTGTGGCCGGACAATTATTTCCACATCGGCCCCGTCTACAAGGTTAGGCGTAAAGAATTGCCCAAAGGGCGTTTCGGCCTGCATGTTTTGCACAACCCCGTGTATCACATTGATATCACTGAAAAATCCGGCAACGCGGCAATCCACTGGCGCGTTATAAAGGTTATACGGCGCGCCATATTGCACCACTTTGCCCTTGCGCATCAGGGCAATATTATCCGCCATGCGCATCGCTTCTTCCGGCTCATGGGTTACCAGCAACACGGCCGTTTCCATCTCTTTGAGAATGGCCAAAGTGTCGTCGCGAATCCCGTCGCGCAAACGGTTATCTAGCCCCGAAAACGGCTCATCCATCAGCATCACACTTGGGTTCGGTGCCAAGGCCCGTGCCAGCGCCACCCGCTGTTGCTCGCCGCCCGATAGCTGGTGCGGAAAGCGATCAGCGGCGTGTTTCAGCCCAACCTTATCAAGCAAGCCCAGCGCCACCTCGCGCCTCTCCCGCGATTTCAACCCAAAGGCCACGTTATCCACCACTGATAGGTGTGGAAACAGAGCAAAGTCCTGAAACATCAAACCTATTGAGCGCTTCTCCGGCGGCAAATGCACAGAATCATCCGAGATCACCGCGCCGTCCAGCAGCACCCGCCCCGTGCCTTGCCGGTCCACGCCCGCCGCTATCCGCAACGTGGTTGATTTCCCGCAGCCCGAAGGCCCCAGCAGGCAGGTCACCTGCCCCGGCATCAGGCTGATGGAAAGATCATCCACCACCACCACCCCGTCAAAAGCGCGGCTAATGTTTTGCAATTCAAGCTTGGGCGTCACGGGCGTTCCTCAAAAGGTTCCTTCCAGATACCAAGCCCGCCGCCCGCTCGCAATAGCTGTCTCTGCCGCATCCTGTATCGGCGCAGCGCGCTTGAGGGTTTGTTATTGACCAAGTAAGCCAAGTAATACTAAGCTAAAATACTTAAATTATCTATTAAAAGAGGTTATCTATTCAACTATGCCCCACTTTTATTCAAGAATAACACTTGCCGCAGCGCTCGCGCTTTCAACATCTCTCGCCAGCGCCCAAACCACCCCGCAAATCTGCCAGTTAGAGCCGCAAATCATTGATCTTGCCGAGGCCATAATTGAAATGCGCCCAAGCATACCCCGCAATCGTGTTGGCTATAATGCCGCCTATCTGTTGATGAGATACAAAGATATGCCTGCCGCTGAAGGGTTGGCGCTGGTCGAGCGCCTTCGCCAAGATGGCGGCAAACAATCCAGCACCCTTGATCAGCTTGAAATTGCCTTTGCAATCTCCACATTGGGGGTGCAGGCAGGTCTTTCGCTGCACGAACAGGACCCGCTTGAGGTTTTTGCCTCTGCCAGATACCCGATTTTGCGGGCGATTATCCTGTCAGACGGCGGGCAGCGCTTTTTTGACATGTTAGCAGAGCTGGAAAACGCCCCCGACTTGCTGACTAGATTTCAGCAAACCTACGTGAGCGGCGCAGGGCTGCCCATTGTTATTCGGGACCAGTCAGACGCCTTCAAGCAGCGCTTTGCCGAAATTGCAGAAGCCAATGGCGCGCCCATTCCCGCAGGGTTGGTGCTGGCCAACCTCGCTGACCTGACGGCCTATAGCGCGTTTCTAGCGCGCTATGCCGATGACACACGCACTACCAATTTCGCCGGTGAAGAAATTGCCAATTCATCCGGTCTGGTGCATATCAGCCAAACCACCCCAACCGAAATTCGCCGAAGCTTTACCGAGACCGAGCGCGCGCAAAACCAGCTAGAGTTTGATATTTACAAGGCCGCAATGCTCAATCGGGAATTAGATGCTCTACAGCTGGTATTTTATCTCAGCGGAGAAAAAGACATATCACCCGTTGCACGCCGCTATATTGCGGCACTGCAAGCCGGAACGATCACGCCATTAGATGACCCAGAAGCCGCGTGGCTATTCATCCACAAAGCCCTGATCGAAGAAATAGGCATGCAAACTACATTTGACGCTTTGGAAAAATTTGACCAGCCTCCAACCTTACGCCATTTTGCAGATACAGCCCTGCAAACCATGGATTGGGTAGTGGCAAAAGCCGCCCTCAAGCCCTATATGCGCGGCGAAACCAATACCCTGCCCGCGCGGCCAAACATGCTTTCCCCAAACATTAAATGGGAAAAATGGACAAGCCTCGCCCTGATGATTCGCCCGCTACAAGCCCTGCCCGACGAGACCCTTTATAGCCGTGATACCAAGATCGCGGTTGAATTGCTGTATATACAGGGCGAGATTGACCGCGCGCTCGCATTGGCCGCCCGCGAGCTGCCACCCAAAGAATTGGTTTATATATATCGAGATTTCATGCAACGCCTCGATTTGCGCTGCGAGGCTTATAGCGACTACCCCGCCAAAGCGATCCTGCTGGGTGGGCGCACCTTATTCCGGTTCCTGCCCAACGCGCCCTAACAACAGCTCCCACTTGTAGGGTGGGGTTCTACCCCACCACCACAACAGCCGCTCTCAAACGGCAGCCCGCCGCCACAACCCGCAAATATCCCGCGATGCTCGCTAAAATCCCCGCTAAACTCAAAATACGGCGCAAAGCGGCTGTTTTTCAGCATTAAGTATGAGTTCCCGCACACGGACACCGCAACCCCCGACGCAAACACATGGTCCTTATCCAGCACGAATTCCGCGCCGCCATTGGGCATGGTGCCTTTATACGTCACACTCAGCCCAAAATCCTCACAGGCCGGCTCCAGATCCAGCTTAAACAGCCGATAGGTCGCCGAATAAAATCCAATTCCGCCAAGCTTGGCCTCAATCTCGGGGTTCTCAATCGTTAGCACGCGATCTTCCACCAGCCGAGGGTCCGTAAATCCAGCCTCCTTTGCCAGCGTCAAGAAATCATTCCAATAAAGCGCGCCCGAAAGGCACTCGCCATAGAGCACAGGGTCCTCCAGCAGCTCCGCAGGCACGCGGCGGTCAGCATATACGTCCGAGAAATAAAGCTCCCCGCCGGGTTTCAGCAGGCGGAACGCTTCCCGCAGCACCGCAGGCTTATCGGGCGATAGGTTAATCACGCAGTTGGAAACAATAATATCAAAGCTGCCATCCGCCAGCCCAAGCTCGCCCAAGCGCTCAATATAACCTTTCTTGAAGCTGGTATTGGGTTTAGCATACCCAAAGGCCGCTGCGTGAAAATCCTCATGCCGCCACGCCACATCCAGCTGCTCGTCGGTCATATCCACACCGACGACCGAGCCGCTTTCGCCCACCAGCCCCGCCAGCGCATACACATCTCGGCCCGAGCCTGAGCCAAGGTCCAGCACCGAAGCCCCTTCCAACGCCATTGGGGCCACCAGCCCGCAGCCGTAGTATTTCTCTGTCACCTCAGGGTGAATTTTTCCCAAAACGGATTTCAGATAGTCCGGCACATCGTCGGGCGTACAGCAAGCATTGGTCTGCAAATCATCCGAGCTTTGCAGCACCTTGCCGTAATAGTCTTTTACATCATCATGTTTCATATCGTCATGTTTCATAGCAGCTCAAACTCCTGTTCGCCAAACCTTTGGCCGTTGATCTGCATATAAATCATTTGCACGCCCGCGAAATGGGTAAACGTGCTCGCACCCTTCAAAAACCTGTGATTTTTGCGGAGCACAACTCGCTCGCCCGCTTTCACATCCAGCTTTTTAAGCTTAAAAACCTTGGGTCTGCGCGCCCCGTTGGCCTTCACAAACTCGATCACATAATCCACCATCAAGCGCTCGTCTTGCACCGCCTCAATGCTCACCTCAAGCACCCCAACCTCACCAATTACCACAGCCTCCGAAAAAGCCGCCGTAACCAAAATCTCCGGCGCGGCCCTATACCCAAGCCGTTCCAGCGCGCCTATATGCCCCTTTTTCACCAGCGTTCGCAGCGCATGCCGCTCCATCCAGTCCAGCTCCGCCGCCGCCTGCTTGCCCTCCGCCCGCCAACGCCCCAAAGTGCGCAGCACCAGCTCGGGGTCAATCTTTGTAATGTCATTCAAATGGTTGGCCACCGAGCGCGTAACATACCGGGTTTTGTCACTATAAAGCTTATCCAGCAGCCCAATCGGCTCCTGCACTGTTAACCCCACCTTCACCCCCCACGGCAACACAGGCCGCGTGCCTTCGCTGGCCAAGCGCCGCACATGGTAATTCTCGTCAACTGCCCAGCCCGCCAGCGCGGCCATGGTCTCCCAAGGGTGCGCATTCAAAAAATGCCGAATATCAAACTCAACCGAAAACCGCTTGGTGATTTCTTTCAACAGTGGCAGGGCCACACCCAACTGATCCAGCCCGCGCGCGGCCACATAAGCCCCGAGTGGCGAAAATATAAAATCGCCAAAATCATCGTCGCTTAAAGTCGGGTCAAGCGGCACTGGCAAAGCCGCCTCTATCACCGCAGCCGCCGCCACAAAATCATCTGGCAAATGCGCTGCCAGCACCTTGGAAATATGCTCAATCCGTGCCTTCAGCTCAAGGTCCGGCAGCTTGGCCATCACGTCGGCAATAAAACGCTCCCCCTCAATGGAGCCACCAAACAGCCCCGCCAAATACCGCACCTTAGCCTCGTTAAAAAGCTGGTCCTTCAGGCTAAAACCGCTCACAGCGCCAAAATAAATTTATAAGAAGCCCACCATAGTGCCAGCGTGGAGGCCACCGCCAAAAAGATCCCAAACCAGCGCCAGCCGCCAATATCATTTGCCGCTAATCCGGTTTTAAAAACCGCGGGCAGCGTGGCACTAAAATAAAGCGCATACAGCACTGTCATGCCAGCAATGGCTATTTCCATTGTGCCCGGTGCCACCACCGCAAAAATCCCCGCAATCACCATGCCGACCGGCACAAATACAAACGCCGGCCCAAACATCCCGGCGAAAAACGTATCGCCAAAGGAAAACTGCCCCGCCCAAAGCTGCCGCAGCCATAAAGGAGTCATAAACCGTCCTTTTGTAGGGTGGGGTTTTACCCCACCATCAGAGCGTTGCATTCACCGCCCCCCCATCCAATAAAATATTCTGCCCCACAATAAACCCAGCCTTTTCTGAGCATAAAAACGCGCACATCGCGCCAAATTCTTCCCGCGTGCCATAGCGCCCCGCCGGAATGGTGGCCGCCCGCTGCGCTTTGGCCTCCGCCATGCTGATCCCTTGCGCGGCCACCACGCCCTGATCAAGGCTTATCGCCCTGTCGGTAGCGTGTATCCCCGGCAAAAGGTTGTTGATATTCACACCCTTGCTGGCCACTTGGCGGCTGGTCCCCGCCACATAGCCCGTAAGCCCCGCGCGGGCGCTGTTGGAAAGCCCGAGCACCGCAATGGGGGATTTTACAGATTGCGAGGTAATATTCACCACCCGCCCCCAGCCCTGTGCCATCATGGCTGGCAGCACCGCCTTCATCATCGCAATCGGGGCCAGCATATTGGCATCCAGCGCCTTGATGAAGTCCTCACGCTCCCAATCATGCCACATGCCCGGCGGCGGCCCGCCCGCATTATTCACCAAAATATCAGGGCTTGGCACCGCTGCCAAAACTTTGGCGCGGCCATCTTGAGTAGCAATATCCGCCGCCACCGGAACCACCTTCACCCCATACGCCGCTGCAATCTCCGCCGCCGCAGCCTCCAGCGGCCCCGCACTGCGTGCATTGATCACCAAATCGACTCCCGCCGCCGCCAAAGCCTCAGCGCAACCGCGCCCCAGCCCCTTAGACGCCGCACACACAATCGCGGTTTTTCCATTGATTCCTAGGTCCATAACAAGCCTCCTGATTCCTTTGTCCAAGCCTAACGCGGCGCGCGGGCAAGCACCAGCTACCCGCAATAAGCCCGCGCGATCACACTGTTTACATCCAGCTCAAAGTTAATTCGCTCAGCATTATAATCCATCGTGATCAAACCATCCGGTTCAATCCAACGCACGGGCACCGTAAAAACCACCCCCGAAAGGACCGCACGCTCAGCCCCGACAAACTCACCCAGCGCCTCAACATCACAGGCCGAAATCTCAGGCGTAATCATCACCATCGGTTGCTCTGCCGGAGCGCAAGCCACAAGCGCCCCCATCGTTAAAAAAAATATTTTCATTGCGTCCTCCTTAAACACACCCACCTTACGCTGCCCCGCACTCTCACTCAAACAATTCCTCCCGCCCGTCAGGCCCCGATTTGCAGGCAAATCGAACCCTCCCGTTGGGCGTGGCCTCGGCTTCGCCTCGGTGGCGGCACGTCATCCCTCGTTCTATGTTGCAACCTCACGCCCGTGCCGCGCTCAACCGTTGCACTCAAAACACTCTTCACAAGCGCAAACTTCCCAGCGCAGCGCGCACCCACCGTCGCCACACCCAAGATGCCAGACGCGCTGCTCTCGTCTTGCCCTCACCCGCTCGCTCGCTTATACCCGCGCCCATGACCAATTCATCCCCCCTCCCGCCCGAAATCGCGCGCCGCCGCACTTTTGCTATTATCTCGCATCCAGATGCCGGCAAAACCACGCTGACGGAAAAATTCCTACTCTTTGGCGGGGCCATCCAGATGGCGGGCCAAGTGCGGGCTAAAGGGGATGCCCGCCGCTCAAGGTCGGACTTCATGCAGATGGAAAAAGACCGTGGTATTTCTGTGAGCGCCTCGGCAATGTCGTTTGAGTTCAAAGACTTCTGGTTCAATCTTGTAGACACCCCCGGCCATTCCGACTTCTCCGAAGACACCTACCGCACCCTCACAGCGGTAGATGCCGCCATCATGGTGATTGACGGCGCGAAAGGTGTGGAAAGCCAGACCCAAAAACTGTTTGAAGTTTGCCGCTTGCGCGACCTTCCCATTTTGACTTTCTGCAATAAAATGGACAGGGAAAGCCGAGAAATTCTTGATATCATTGATGAAATTCAAGAAAACCTCGCCATAGACGTAGCGCCCATGAGCTGGCCCATTGGTGTGGGCCGTGATTTCATCGGCTGTTATGACATTATGAATGACCGTTTAGAACTGATGGATCGTGTTGATCGCAATGTGGTTGCCGAAAGTATTAAAATCAACGGCTTAGATGACCCGACGATCGCGCAACATGTCGCCCCCGACCTGCTTGAAAAGCTCCGTGAAGACCTAGAAATGGTCCGCGAACTCATGCCTGCCTTTGACCGCGAGGCCTTCCTGCAAGGCACCCAAACCCCGATCTGGTTTGGCTCCGCGATCAATTCATTTGGCGTGCAAGAGCTGATGGATGGCATTGCCAATTACGGCCCCGAGCCACAAGTGCGCCCCGGCACCCCGCGCGATGTTTCTCCAGCCGAATCAAAGGTTTCCGGCTTTGTCTTCAAAGTTCAAGCGAACATGGACCCCAAGCACAGAGACCGCGTTGCTTTTGTGCGCCTGTGCTCTGGCCACTTCAAACGCGGCATGAAGCTCAAGCACATTCGCTCAGGCAAACAAATGTCCATTTCGAACCCTGTGCTGTTTCTAGCGAACGACCGCGAGCTGGCGGAGGACGCTTGGGCCGGTGACATCATGGGCATCCCCAACCACGGCCAGCTCCGCATCGGCGACAGCCTGACCGAGGGCGAGGCCATCCGTTTTACTGGTATCCCCAGCTTTGCGCCCGAGCTTCTGCAATCTGTCCGCGCTCTAGATCCCTTAAAATCCAAGCACTTAGAGAAGGCGCTGACCCAATTTGCCGAAGAAGGTGCCAGCAAAGTCTTTAAGCCGATGATCGGCTCTGGCTGGATTGTCGGTGTGGTTGGTGCGCTGCAATTCGAGGTGCTGGCCAGCCGGATAGAGCTGGAATACGGGTTGCCCGTGCGCTTTGAAGTCACGCAATACCAATCCGCCCGCTGGATAAATGGCGATCAGGACAAGGTGGATGCCTTTGTTAACGCCAATAAGGGCCAATGCTCTACTGACCATGACGGAGATCCTGTATTTCTTACACGTTTACAATGGGATATAGACCGTGTTGAACGTGATTTTCCTGACTTGAAACTCACCGCGACCAAAGAAATGCAGGTATTGTAACAGGTGGTTACAAGGTCAGGGTTGACTTGGAAAGC
>JAJRRX010000469.1 GCA_024279075.1 Alphaproteobacteria bacterium
ACAACATTAAACATGTTTTTCCTTTATCTGCGGGCCATGCCCCCTGGCACGCCCGCTCGCCTCCGTTTCGTTTACATCCCGTTACCGCGCCTGAGGCCAAGGCTGCGGCGGACAACATCTGGTGGTCAAATCAGGCCCCACCAAAGCCCTTACATGCAAAAACGCGCCCGATTGGGGCGCGTTTGAGCGAATTTCTAGCGGCGAATGCCGAGGCGCTTGATCAGGTCCTGATAGCGGGCCTCGTCTTTGCCTTTTACGTAATCGAGCAATTTGCGGCGTAGGGCCACCATCTTCAGCAAGCCACGACGGGAGTGATTATCCTTCTTGTGGGATTTGAAGTGCTCGGTAAGCGTAGAAATGCGGCTGGTGAGGATCGCGATTTGCACGTCCGGCGAGCCGGTGTCACCCTCTTTAGTGGCATATTCTTTAATCAGCTTAGCTTTAAGCTCTGGAGTAATCGACATCGGTATATCCTTCGTTTTAAGGTTCAAATGCCTTTTCGCGCACGGCCGCTGCCAAGATGTCGTCTAGCAGGGTCAAACACAAAAGGGCCGCCAAAGAGAATCCCCTTAAGCGACAGGCAGGATATAGGCGGTTTCGGCCAAAAATGAAAGCGAAACTTCCAATTCCAAATTGACAAAATATCCTGGGGTGTATTGGGCGCAGCGAAAGAGGGGCAACGCTCCTTAAAACCGCCTTGGGCTAAGCGCTTCCACCACGTCAGCTCCCAATTCTGACACGCGCCCCAGCACCAAATCCGCCAGCAACCTGCTGGCCGCAGGTGCCGTCTGGAAGCCATAACCGCCTTGTCCAGCTAGCCAATAAAAGCTCGGGTCGGTCATATCAGCCCCAACCACAAGGGCGTGATCGGGCGCAAAGGTGCGCAAGCCCGCCCACGAGCTTTGCAATCGCGTGACCGGCTCTGTCACCATCTCCTCATAGCGCGCCAGCCCCTCGGCCAGCACCATATCATCGGCCCACGCGTCATGCGGGTCCATCGGGTGCTCGTCAAACGGGGATACGATCCAGCTTCCGGCATCAGGCTTACCATACCAGCGCTCATTGGCGGCATCTATAAAGGGCCATGCCGACACATCATACCCACCGGGGGCCGATATGCGCGCCATAGAGCGCCGATAGGGCTGGAAGCCGAGCGGGGCAATGCCAGCCAGACGAGCGATTTCATCAACCCATGCGCCAGAGGCATTCACCAGAATGTCGGCGTTATAGCTGGCTTGGCCTGCCAAAACCGCCCAGCCTTTGGCGGTTTTGGATATGCCAGAAACCTTACTGCCCGTTACGATATTGGCCCCGTTACGGCGCGCGGTTTTGGTGTAAGATTGCAGCATCCGATCTGCATCCAAATCATAAACATCGTCGCGAAAGGCTGCATATGCGGTGTTAACTGGGTGCAGGATCGGCACCAAGTCCCGCGCCTCTTCCATGCTGATCTCATCCATTTCAAAGGGTTTGATTTCATCGAGAAAATCTTGGCGTTCATGGGGCCGAGCCAGCAGCAGCATGCCGCGTTTGGCTAAAACACCACCGTCAATATGGTCTAGCTCCGCCTTAGAAGCATGGTTAAGCACACGCACCACACCATTGCCATATTCGGATAAATACATCGCGGCTGAGCGCCCAGACGCATGAAACCCCAAATGCGGTTCTGTTTCTAAAAGCGTTACTTTGGCTTGGCTTGAAAGCGCTGCCGCTGCCGATAATCCGGCAATGCCGCCACCAATGATGAGAATATCTTCCATACCCGCAAAATTAGCCCTGCGAAATGTTTTGTAAAGCGAATTTTGGCCCCCGCCTCGCCGCCAGCTATTCGCCCTTGATTAGCGCAAGGAATACCGCGCTAAATCGCTCCGCCTTTTTTTCACCAACCCCGGAAATCTGCGCCAAAGCCTCAACGCTCGTCGGCCTTTGGGCCGCGATTTTCGCCAAGGTTGTATTGGCACAAAAAAGATAGGTGTCCGTGCCGGTTTCTCCGCGCACCAGCTCTAGCTGCGCCGCTTGTAACTGGTCAAAAAGCGGCCCTGCATCTCGGCCGGCCAGCTTGCGGCGGGCGGGGTGAACCTCGGGCGGTTTTTCTTGGTTGATAACTTCTAAAAACAACGCGCCGTAGCGCTCAAGCTTCATGCGGCCCACGCCCGAGATGCCCGCAAAAGCGTCCAAATCCTTAGGCTGTTGCCGCGCCATTTCCGAAAGCGCCTTATCGGCAAACACCACATAAGGCGGCACGCGGGCTTCGGTCGAAATTTTGGTGCGCAGCGCCCGAAGCGCCGAAAACAGCGCCTCGTTTTCCTCGGGTACAATCGCCACTGGCCTATGTACCGGCCCTGCCGAGGCCGCTTTGGCAATCGTGTCCCGCCGCAAATCAATGCTTTCCTCGCCGCGCAAAATTGCCCGCGCGCTTTCCATCATCCTGAGCGCCCCATAGCGCTCCATATCTGGCCGCACCAAATCCCGCCCCGTCATTTGCCGGAAAATCGCCTGCCATTCCGCCTTGGAATACTCGGTGCCAATGCCAAAGGTTTGCAGATGATGATGCCCGCGTTGCGTTACCTTAGCGGTGCTTTTCCCAAGCAGGATATCAATCAAATGATTGGCCCCAAAGCGCTCCTCGGTCCGCAGCATCGCCGAAAGTGCCTTGCGCACTGCCGTTGTGCCGTCAAACGTTTCCGGTGGGGTTTCACAGAGATCACAATTGCCGCAAGGCTCCGCCATGACCTCGCCAAAATACGCCAGCAGCTTTTGGCGGCGGCATTTCAGCGCCTCCGCCAACCCCAAAAGCGCATTCAGCCGCCCGTGGTCGGCCTCTTTGCGTTCCTTCGGGGCCATGCCTTCATCAATCTGCGCACGGCGCAAGCGGATGTCATCCGCCCCATAAAACGTCAGCGTATCCGCAGGCGCGCCATCGCGGCCAGCACGGCCCACCTCTTGGTAATAAGCCTCGACTGATTTCGGCAGGTCCGCATGCACCACAAACCGAATGTCGGGCTTATCCACCCCCATGCCAAAGGCCACAGTGGCGCACATCACCAGCCCATCAGCGCTCTTAAACCGCGCCTCGGCGGCACGTCGATCATCCGGCGGCATCCCCGCATGGTAGTACTGCGCTTGGTGGCCCTCGCGCACTAGCGCCATAGCCAGTTGCTCGGTTTTATTGCGTGATGAGCAATAAATAATGCCGGGCTGCCCTTTGCGCGCCGCCACAAAAGCCAAAACCTGATCGCGCGGCTTGTTTTTTGGTTCAAAAGCAAGGCGTAGATTTGGCCGATCGAACCCGCCGATAAACACATTCGGCGGCGCCTCAAACAGCTTGGAGATAATCTCCGCTTGGGTGTCTTCATCCGCCGTCGCTGTCAGCGCAATGGTTTGCACCCCGCCGAGCTGCTGGCGCAGTGCGCCGATCTTCAGATAGTCGGGCCGGAAATCATGCCCCCATTGCGATACACAATGCGCCTCGTCCACTGCCAGCAAATTCACATTCAGCCGCTGCAACAGGCTGAGGCTACCCACATTGGCCAACCGCTCGGGGGCCATGTAAAGCAGCTTGAG
>JAJRRX010000470.1 GCA_024279075.1 Alphaproteobacteria bacterium
GGGCCGGATATTATGATCTGGGCCCATGACCGTTTTGGCGAATGGGCAACAGGCGGGCTGATTACGCCGGTCGAGCCTTCACAAGCCGTGATCGACAATACCTTTGCCTTCACATGGGATGCGGTGCAATTTGGCGGCAAAACATGGGGCTATCCGATTTCGGTGGAGGCCGTGGGCCTGATTTATAACAAAGATCTGGTGCCAACCCCGCCCACCACCATGGAAGAAATCGCCGATATGGATATCCCCGGCGTGACCGCCAATATGATGTGGGATTATAACAACACCTATTTCACCATGCCGCTGCTGATGGCGGGCGGGGGCTATGCCTTCCAGAAGGTCGATGGCGATTACGACCCCACCGATACCGGGGTAAATAATGCCGGCTCTGTGGCCGGTGTCAGCCTGATCAAATCCATGATTGATAATGGCGTGATGCCAGCGGGCGTGGATTACGGCGTGATGGATGCGGCGATCAACAAAGGCGAAACCGCGATGGTCATTAACGGCCCGTGGGCGTGGTCCAATCTTGAGGCTTCGGGCATTAACTTTGGCGTGGCCCCTGTGCCGAGTGTGGCGGGCAACCCGTCCAAATCATTCGTCGGGGTTTTGGGTGCGGTTATCAATGCCACCAGCCCGAACAAAGACCTCGCGGTCGAGTTTATTGAAAACTACATGCTGACAGATGAGGGCCTGAACGCCATCAACAGCGACACCGCCCTTGGTGCTGTGGCCAGCATTTCCTTTGCCGCCACCCTGCAAGGGGATGCCAATATTGCTGCCACCTTGGCCAATGCCGAAAACGGCGTGCCGATGCCCTCCAACCCTGAAATGGGCAAGTTCTGGGGGGCTATGGGGCCAGCGCTTACGGCTGTAACCACCGGCCAGCAAGCCGTGCAAGAGGCGCTGGATGACGCCGCCGCTCGTATTCTTGCTGAATAAGCGCTAACGTTACCGGAGCGGCTTGGGCCAAGCCGCTCCGGTATTTTTGTGAGGATCACCATGACCTTATCCGCCACCATCCCTGCCACATCCTCGCGGTTTAGCCTGCGCGGCCTGCTTGGCAAGGCGCTTATTGTGCTGGTTGGCTTCGGGTTTCTTTACCTTGCGTCGGGGCTTTACCTGCTCGGCGAGCCGCTGTTTGCACTGGTTGCCTTTGCGGTCGGCGCGCTCGGGGTGGTGTTTTTCTGGTCGCCAAGGTTTTACACCCTGCGCTTTGTTTACCCCGCCATTGCGGCGGTGTTTTTGTTTATTCTGCTGCCGGTGGTTTATACCTCGGCCATTGGCTTCACCAATTATGGCTCGCGTAATCTGCTGACGCTTGAGCGGGTGCAGGCCTATCATTTGTCGCAACGGGTCACGGACCCTGCCAGCAAACGCCCCTTCGGGCTGGTGGCCGAGGGCGATGGCTTTCGCATTTTTCTGCCGGAAAGCAATGCCCGCCCCGCCCTGCTCACCACGGTGATTTCCGGTGCGCACGTAACCGCGCTGCCGCTTTCCGGCCCGCCGCCTGAAACCCTGCCGATCAAGGCGATTATCCAGAACAAAGCCCTGCTGGCCGCCCTGACCATAGACACCCCGAACGGCCCGCTTACCCAATCGGGCCTGCGCGCCTTTGCTAGCTCGCAGCCCGCCTATACGCTGGGCGAAAACGACACGCTGATTGCGGCTGACGGCACCGTGCTTACGCCCGACCCCGATCAGGGGCTATATGTAACGCCCGAGGGTGAGGCCGTGCCGCCGGGCTGGCGGGTGGGGGTTGGTTTTGCCAATTTCAAAAAGGTTTTGCTGTCTGACGGTATTCGCGGCCCGATTTTCAAAGTGTTTGTCTGGACCACGGTTTTTGCCTTTCTCTCGATGGTGTTTACCTTTGCTGTGGGGGTGGGCCTCGCGGTGATACTCGAATGGCGGCACTTGCGTTTTGCCGGCCTTTACCGCGTGTTGCTCATCCTGCCCTACGCCGTGCCGGCCTTTATTTCGATCCTTGTATTTCGCGGCTTGTTCAACCAGAATTTCGGCGAAATCAACCTTATTCTCTCAACGGTTTTTGGCATTTCGCCCGAGTGGTTCACCAACCCCAACCTCGCCCGCGCCATGCTGCTGCTTGTAAACACATGGCTGGGCTACC
>JAJRRX010000471.1 GCA_024279075.1 Alphaproteobacteria bacterium
CTTGCGCTTCGGTGATTACATTTGCCGCCACTGCAGCCCGAATATCGTCCATCTGAAAATCAGGCATCTAGGCTTTCCACAATCATATTTCCATTGGTAAACACGCAAATCTCGGCGGCAATCGTGATCGCTTTGCGCGCAATTTCTTCAGCATCCTTATCACTGTCCATCAACGCCCGCGCCGCCGCCAGCGCAAAATTCCCGCCCGAGCCTACCGCCGCAATATCATTTTCCGGCTCCAGCACATCGCCGGCACCGGTGATGATAAACAGGTCGGCCCCGTCGGTCACGATCAGCATTGCCTCAAGGTTTTTCAGGTATTTATCGGTGCGCCAATCCTTGGCCAGCTCAACGCTTGCGCGCGCCAGCTGCCCCGGTGAGGCTTCCAGCTTGGCCTCCAGCCGCTCCAACAGTGTAAACGCATCCGCCGTGCTGCCCGCAAAGCCGCAAATCACGTCATGACCACCGGGCGATATCCGCCGCACCTTGCGCGCCGTGCCCTTGATCACCGTATTGCCAAGGCTCACCTGCCCGTCTCCGGCGATCACAACCTTGCCACCTTTGCGCACCCCTACAATCGTAGTGCCGTGCCACCCCGGAAATTTACTGTCAGACATTCACAACCTTTCCCTGTTCATAACAGGATATAGGGTGCACTGCGGGGTATTTCCAGAGATATTGTTAAATTTTGCGCTTCTCCCAAGACGGGAGAAGCGCCTTTTTACGCAACAATTATTCACCAAAACCATAGGTTTCGGTGACAAAATCAATGTCTTTGTCGCCACGTCCAGACAAGTTGATCAGGATCGACTTGCCGGGGTGGTTTTTGGCCTCCCGCATGGCAAATGCCACCGCGTGGGCCGATTCCAGTGCCGGAATAATGCCCTCGCGGCGGGACAGCTCATAAAATGCCTCCAACGATTCTTTGTCATCCGCCGAGGTATAGGTCACGCGGCCCGTGCCTTGCAAATAGGCATGCTCTGGGCCAACGCCGGGGTAATCAAGGCCCGAGGCAAGGGTATTTACCGGCGCTGGCTCGCCGTTTTTATCGAGCAAAACCTTGGTGGCAAAGCCGTGAATGGCTCCGTCTACGCCATAAGTCAGCGTTGCCGCATGGTCGCCAAGCTTGCTTGATGTCCCCATTGGTTCCACCCCGTAAAGCGCTACACCTTCGTCATCAATAAAGCCCGAAAACAGCCCCATGGCGTTGGAGCCGCCGCCCACGCACGCCGCTACAATATCAGGCAATTCGCCCGTCATTTCCATAAATTGCTCACGGGATTCAATGCCGACAACCTTCTGGAAATCGCGCACCATCATCGGGAAGGGGTGCGGCCCCACGACCGAGCCGATGCCAAATAGCGCGTGGTCTGCTTGCGCGATATAGCTGCCAAAGGCGCTATCCACCGCCTCTTTCAGGGTTTTTGCGCCCTCGCCCACAGGCACCACGGTCGCGCCTAAAAGCTTCATCCGCGTTACATTTGGCGCTTCTTTGGCCATATCGACCTCGCCCATGTGAATTTCGCATTCCATGCCAAAATACGCCGCCGCCGTGGCCAAGGCCACGCCGTGCTGGCCCGCTCCTGTTTCGGCGATCAGCTTGGTTTTGCCCATGAATTTTGCCAAAAGCCCCTCGGCCATACAGTGGTTAAGCTTATGCGCGCCGGTGTGGTTCAAATCCTCTCGCTTGGCATAGATTTGCGCGCCGCCAGCGGCCTCGGACAGGTTTTTAAGGTAAGAAATCGGCGTTGGGCGGCCTTGGAAATGCTTGCGAATGTAGCGCAACTCGTGCAGGTAATCGGCTGATTTGCTCAGTTTATCGTAGGCCGCGCGAATTTCGGCAAAATGCGGCTCCAAAGGGGGGGGCAGCATCGCTCCGCCATAATTGCCGAAAAAGCCCTCACGGTTGGGCACTGACTTAAAATAATCTGACATGGCATTTCCCTATTGCTGGTTGGTTTTGCGCTATCTTGCGCAAAACCAACCAAGCGTTCAAGAAAATTATTGCCCGACCCGCAGCTCGTTACCGTCGGGCCATTGCAGCTCATAGGAAAGTTTGATCGCCTTATGCGCCCCGCTTTCCAGTGCAAATTCCCACGCAATCACGCCGCGCCGCCCGTCAACATTGGTTTCAGTTGGCCGTGGCCGCGCGGACCAATCGACGATCAGGTCCTCTTGCTCGGACACCGGCACACGGTCATAAAGCACCACATCCCACGCACGGTTGCTTACGTTTTCTACGCTTAGCTCATACGCCACCACGCGGTCATTGCTGGTGGTAAGCACGCCCGAGGAGCCATCTTCACGCCGGAGCGTGGTGCGCCGCACCTGCAAGCCATCAATTTTGCCAAAACCCAAGCTGGCGGTGGCCCCCGCTGCGACCATGTCCACCTCGTCATCGCTCACAAATGCGCCGTCGCGAAAAAATGTTGCTTGCCCGGGCAGATAAGGCTCCGGCGTTTCGTTTTTCCAATCAGCAACCACAAACGCATCGCCGCCCATGCTGGCGCGGGCGGTGAGCGCCACGTTAAAGCTGTTATTGCTCAGCGCCACGGTGGTTTCCTCCGCGTTGCCCCGAATGATGGTGCCTGCGGGCAGTGTATAGGTGGCGGTGATGCCTTGAAAATTAACCTCGGCACCGCCCATGCGCGCTGGTTCTTCAATAGCGACCACTGCGGGGGCTGCAAAAGCAACGGCGCCCATATTATCTGCGCTCCGCATCTCCATAGGTGGTGGCGGGGCTACATAGCGGGCGATATTGATATATGGCAGTGAAAAAGAGCCATAGGAAAACGGGTCTGCGGTGGAAACGGTCACCACCACATCCTCCCAATCCTCATTGGTTTGCTGGGCCACGGTCACGCTGCGCGCCACTTTCAGGGTTTTGGTCTCGGTATCCAGCATAAAGCGATAAACCGGATACCAGCGGGCAGGCTCCACCACATAGCTGATCTGCAATTGCCCCGAGGCCGCCGCCGCCGCATCCACTTGCAGCGCTATGCCATAGCTCCAATCAGCAGGCTCGACCAGCTGCGCCAAATCTTCGCGGGCTTGGTTTAAATCCTTTTGGATTTCCTGCATATCTCGGTTTATCGCGGCAATTTCGGTGCGGGCTGCTTGTGCATCTTGCAGCGCGCTCAGGGTTTGACTGCCCACCAGCGTAACCAGCGCCGTCAGGGTTTCGGTTGAAAGGGTCTGCGCTTCTATCGCCCCCGCCGCTGATTGCGCCTGTTGGGTGCCAAGGGAGTCCAGCAGCTTTATGCGCGCATTGGCGGCGTTTATCACCAGCCCTGCCGCGGCAGACTCCTCCTGCTTAATCCGAATTTGCGCCTCTAGCGAGTCAATCACGGCTTCCAGCGCCGCGCGCCGTTCCATTTGCTGGCCCTCCAAACTGGCCCGCTGGGAAATCAAGTGGCTGGCATTGATAACCAAGCCATCACCCCCCATAATTTGTAAGCTTTGTGCGCTGAACTCATAGGGAATATCGGAAATCGTGAGCGTATGCTGCCCCGCTGGCACATCAAAGGACATCGTGCGGGTAATGGTGGCCCCTTGCCCATAAACCGTAACAGCACTAACGGTGCTATCAAGGGTGAACTCTTCGGCTAAAGCCCCGCTGGCCATTAGGCCAAACAGGGAAACAGATAATAAACGGCGCATAAAAAACTCCTTTGCGTGTAACTCTACATTGATTACGCATATCAATGCACAATCCTTGGAAAAAGATTGAGGTTTTTCAGAAAATCAGCGAAAAATGGCTGTATCTAGGCGTGTTTCTTGCGTGAAGTTTGGTAAAGCACGACGTAAATAATCACACCTAAACCTAGCAAAAGCGCGGGTTGGGTGGCGTTGAGCTTGCTAAAGCTAATGGCCGCCAGCGAGCCAAGCGGCAAGCACCAGAGAAAAACACTGGTTAAAGCGTTTTTGCCACGGGTAATACCCAGCCTCTCCGCCAAAGGCGTAGCCCAGCGGCGATGCACCAAATGGTGCAAATGGGCGCTATCAGGCGCACCGGGGCTATGGCCATCCAACCGCCGCCGCAGCACGGAAAACAGCGTTTCCATAACCGGATAACCCAGAATAAGCAGGCTAACCCAAGGCGAAACATCGGCATGGCGCGCGGGGAGCAAAAGCCCAAGCACCCCCACCATATAGCCGGTAAAATAAGCACCGGCGTCACCCAAAAACAGCTTCCCTAGCGGGAAATTGACAAAGAAAAACCCGGAGACAACAA
>JAJRRX010000472.1 GCA_024279075.1 Alphaproteobacteria bacterium
GGCATATTCAACCGACATGCCACCGCTAAAAACGCTCGACACTGCCAGCTCTACCGCATAGGTCGAAATGGTCATCGCTGCCAGACCTACAATAGGCAGAACAATAAAAAACCCCGGATGTGTTTTTGAAATCTTTATGCCGATCAAGGTGACCAGAATATAAATGGAAACCGTCACCACAACCATTAAAATTGTATAGGTTAACAGAGCGGCGATAGATACGCGGGCGGCAAACCCGTGCAAATCAAACAAAACAAGTAGTGCAACAACCATAGACCAAAAAACATAGGTATAGTAATTGCTATAAGTTGTGCGCAATTCACGTAACGTCAAATGTCTTTCGCGCCATAACACGTCATAATATCGCATTCCGCGCCAATTTGTTTGTTCCAAAACGCCATCCTCGATAAAGTTTTGTTGACGTGCAAGGCCGGATTATAGCGTGCCGCCGTAACGCTTTTGTAGTGGGTTTTTTGTTTAGGTGTTTTAAAAGTCCGTTTTTTGCATGTCCTAACCACCAGTTTTGTGAAAAACTGGTGGTTAGTCAATAAAAATAATGCTGCAGTCGCTCCATATTAGAGCGCTAAGTAAAGAGGATGGCCCGTTAAGGCCTGCCATGCAGCACAAATCAATCGTATTTTTTGTGCTCTTTAGGCTTTGCCCGTCAACGTGTAGCGCAATATTGCAGCCACTTGGCTTGGTGTATTTACCACAGCAAAGGCCGCGGCATCCACTTCCTTTAGCGCGTGTTGGTGGTCAGCACTATGCATCACAATCAGCGCTTTACCTTTGGCGGCAGCAAATCCTGCGTCAAAAGCGGCGTTCCACTGCTTGTATTTTTCACCAAAGCGCACCACCACGATATCAGCGGCCTCGATGGCATTGCGGGTGCGAATAGCGTTTAATTTGGCACCCTTATGGTCATGCCAAAACTTGGCATCTTCCGCGCCCAGAATACGCACGCCAGCATCATCCGAGGTCGCATGGTCCGTCACAGGCGCGCTAAATTCCACATCCAGCCCCGCGCAAGCAGCTTCAACTTCATTTCGCCAATCCGTATGGATTTCGCCACTCAAATAAACCTTCATGATCGTAGCTCCCCGCCTGTTACCTTGGCAACCGAAGCCACCACTTTTTCCGAAATCGCTTCGATTTCCTTATCGGTTAGCGTTGCCGCTTTGGGCTGAATGCGCACCGAAATCGCCACCGATTTCTTGCCCGCGCCCATTTGCGCCTCGGCCTTGGCCCCGCCAAACACGTCAAACACGCTCACGCTCTCGATCAGCTTTTTGTCGCCGCCCTTGGCCGCTTTCACCAGCTTTTCCACCTCAAGCTCGGCATCGACCACAAAGGCAAAGTCGCGCTCCACCGCTTGCAGGGCTTTCGCCTCCAGCGCGGGCCGCGTTTTGCTTTTTGCCTTCTTGAACGGCACGTTATCAGGGAAAATCGCAAAGCCCACCACGGCCCCCTTCACCCCCATGCCCTTCAGCACCTTGGGGTGCAGCTCACCAAACACCGCCAGCGGATTTTTAGGCCCGAGCGACAGCACCGCCGAGCGCCCGGGGTGAAACCATTCGGGCGCATTTCGCATGACCATCAGGTTGCCCACAGGCGCGCCAATGGCGGCCAGCGCGGCCTCGGCATCCCCCTTGGCGTCATAAATGTCCACCGTCCGGCGAGTGCCAAACGCATTGCGCGGGGCGGTGGTGCCTACGCGGATACCGCACGCCATGGTCGCTTGGTCCTCCGGCTCCGGCCCGTTAAAGCCCTGCCCGATTTCAAACAGCGCCATGTCAGCCTCGCCCCGCGCTTGATTTCGGGCGGCGGCCATCAGCAGGCTCGGGAAGATGTTGGGGCGCATATGGCTCATTTCCGAGGAAATCGGATTGCTGAGCTTCACTTCGTCAGCGCCGCCGCCAAACAGCGCCGCTGATTTGGCGTCGATAAAGCTGTAGGTCACGCACTCATTGAGGTGCAGGGCCAATGCGCGGCGCAGCACCATCAGGCGCTTTTGCGCAGGGGTCAGCACGGGCTTCAGCACGCCCACACCGGGGCGCGCCAGCGGCTTGCCTTCAAGCTTGGTCAGGCTGGCCACACGGGCGATTTCCTCGATCAGGTCGGCCTCGCCCTGCACATCGGGCCGCCAGCTTGGGACGGAAACGACAAGGTTATTCACCTCAAAACCAAGGTCGGTCAGGATGCGCACCTGCTCGGCCTCGGCGATCTCCATACCCACCAGCGACACCACGCGGGAGGGGTCTAGCCGATAGCTCTGCGCCGTGTCCGGCACCGCGCCCGCCACCACCATTTCAGAAGCCTCACCACCGCAAAGATCAAGGATCAGTTGCGTTGCGAGGTCCAAGCCTTCGGGCGTGAAGGCAGGGTCCACACCGCGCTCGAAACGGTAGCGCGCGTCGGAGTTGATCTTCAGCTTGCGCCCAGTCATGGCGATCTTGATCGGGTCCCAATAGGCGCTCTCCAAGAACACGTTTACGGTCTCGTCAGAGCAGCCGGTATCGGCCCCGCCCATGATGCCCGCAATGCTCTGCGGGCCGTTTTCATCACTGATCACCATCATGCCCGCATCAAGCGTGTATGCGTTATCATCCAGTGCGGTCAGAACCTCGCCGCCCTCGGCATAGCTCACCCGCAAATCACCAGAAACCTTATCCGCATCAAATACATGCAACGGGCGGTTCAGGTCATAGGTGAAGAAATTGGTGATATCCACCAGCGCCGAAATGGGCCGCAAGCCAATGGCGCGCAGGCGGTCTTGCAGCCATTGCGGCGACGGGCCGTTCTTCACGCCCTTAACCATGCGGCCCGTGAATACCGGGCAATCCTTGGCTTGCACATCGGCATCAATGGTTACGCTCAAGGGACTGGTAAATCCGCCTTCAATGCTGGCCGTGGGCGCGGGTTTCAGCCTGCCCAGCCCCCGCGCCGCGAGGTCTCGCGCCACGCCGCGCACACCCAAAGCATCGGGGCGGTTGGGGGTGATCGCGATGTCAATCACGGGGTCGTTGCGGTCCAGATAATCAATGAACCGCGCGCCAAGGGGGGCATCTTCCGGCAGGTCAATAATCCCGTCATGCTCATCCGAGATCATAAGCTCCCGCTCCGAGCACAGCATCCCGAGGCTCTCGACATCGCGGATTTTGCCCGCCTTAAGCGTCAGATCAATCCCCGGCACATAAGCGCCAACAGGGGCAAAAACCCCCACCAAACCCGTGCGCGCGTTCGGCGCACCGCACACCACCTGCACCTCTTCGGTCCGCCCACCTTCGCCATCAGGGTAAGTCTCGACCCTGCATAACCGCAGCCTATCCGCATTGGGGTGCTGCACCGCTTCGATCACGCGGCACAGCCGGAAAGCGCCAAGCGTGTCGGCGGGGTTTTCAACACCCTCAACCTCAAGGCCCAAATCGGTGAGCGCCTCGGTGATCTCGTCCAGGCTCGCCTCGGTGTCCAGATGCGTTTTCAGCCAGTTCAGTGTGAATTTCATAATGTGCCCTTTCGGTTTGGCCGCAAACTATGGGAATTGGGAGTGAATGAAAAGAGGTTTTCGCTGGCGAAACTTTCCCCTTCCCTAACCGATTTCCAGCGCCTATATTAAACTGAACAACCATTCATTTCACGAGGCCCCTTCATGGATTTCGCACTTTCTGACGAACAGCAGATGATTTTTGATATGGCTTATGATTTTGGCCAAGCCGAGATTGCCCCCCACGCGCGGCAGTGGGAGGAGGATGGCACCATCCCCAAGGCGCTGTGGCCCGAGATCGCGGCGCTTGGCTTTGGTGGGCTTTATGTGAGCGAGGCGTATGGCGGCAGCGGGCTTTCGCGCCTTGATGCCACTTTGGTTTTTGAGGCCCTCGCCATGGCCTGCCCTGCGGTTGGCTCGTTCCTTTCCATCCATAATATGTGCGGCGGGATGATTGACAAATTCGGCTCGGAAGAGAGCAAGCAAAAGTGGCTGCCAAAAATGTGCAGTATGGAAACGGTGTTTTCCTATGCCCTCACCGAGCCGGGCAGCGGCTCGGATGCATCGGCCCTGCGCACCAAGGCCGCGCGCACGGAAAGCGGCTATAGCCTGAGCGGCACCAAGGCGTTTATTTCGGGGGGTGGCTACTCTGACGCCTACCTCGTTATGGCCCGCACGGGGGCTGATGGGCCGAAGGGCATTTCAAGCATGGTGGTCGAGGCGGGCGCCAAGGGGCTTTCGTTTGGCGCGCTAGAGCAAAAAATGGGCTGGAAGGCGCAGCCCACGGCGCAGGTGCAGTTTGATGAGTGCGAAGTTCCAGCCGACAACCTGATCGGCGAAGAAGGCAAGGGCTTCAAATACGCCATGGCGGGCTTGGATGGCGGGCGGCTGAATATTTCGGCCAGTGCGCTCGGCGGTGCGCAAAACGCCCTCAACATCGCCCTTGGCTATATGGGCGAGCGGCAGGCCTTTGGCAAAACGCTCGACCAGTTCCAAGCCCTGCAATTTCGCGTGGCCGATATGGAAATAGAGCTGCAAGCCGCCCGCACCTTCCTGCGCCAAGCGGCGTGGAAGCTGGATACAGGCGCCCCCGATGCCAGCAAATTCTGCGCCATGGCCAAGCGCTTTGTCACCGATACCGCGTTTGAGGTCGCCAATGGCAGCCTGCAAATGCTGGGCGGCTATGGCTACCTCGCGGATTACGGCATCGAAAAGATCGTGCGAGATTTGCGGGTGCATCAGATATTGGAAGGCACCAACGAAATCATGCGCCTCATCACGGCGCGGGCATTGTTGCAGGAGCGGGATCGGGGCTGATGCGTTGGGTCTGGAGAAATATTTGGAAAACACGTTTGCTCTATAGATCTTGGATGCTCAATATGGTGATATCCAAGCGGTATGGTCCCATTGTATATGTTGGGGCGTCCGTTCTACTATTTGCCATTTATCTCAAGGCCACTTTATATATTCTAATGTCGTCAAGTACGTTTCAAAACGGTCTAGATTTACTGCATGCCACCCAAGCCGGAAAATATGCGTCAATTCCCATTGCGGCAGTTGCAATTCTGGTTCCATATTATTTTATCCTCCAAAAGCCGGCTGATATAGCGTTAGATGGCGTACAAAATAACGGTGACCTTGCGATCAAGACGTTGCAAGATGTAACTGCGAAGCTGGAGAAGCTAAACCATGCCTGATATTCACATCCGAACTACAGCCAAAGCGGGCCGGATAACGCTCAACCGCCCCGAGGCACTGAATGCGTTGAGCTATGAGATGGCGCTGGCGGTTGAGGCGGCGCTGGACGATTGGGCGGAGGACCCAAGCATTGAGCTGGTCATCATTGATGCGGCAGGCGACAAAGCCTTTTGCGCGGGTGGTGATATTCAAGAAATGTATGACACCGCCAAGGCGGGCAATTTTGAATATGGCCGCAAATTCTGGCGTGATGAATACCGGATGAACGCCAAGCTGTTCAACTTCCCCAAGCCCTATGTCGCCTTCATGCAGGGCTTTACCATGGGCGGCGGAGTTGGCATATCGTGCCATGGCTCGCACCGGATTGTTTGCGAAAACTCCCAAATCGCCATGCCCGAATGCGGCATTGGCTTGGTGCCAGATGTCGGCGGCTCGCTCTTGCTGGCACGTGCGCCCGGGCATCTTGGCGAATACCTCGGCTGCACGGCCGCGCGCATGGATGCGGGCAATGCGATTTATGCGGGGTTTGCGGATTATTACATCGAGCGCGCCGCATGGCCTGCGCTGATAGAGGCCTTGGAAGCGGGCGACCTTGAGGCCATTGAGCGCGCCGCCCTGCCCGCTCCGGAAGCCAACCTGAAGGCCGAGCAAGCCGAGATTGACGGCAGCTTTAACGGGTCCACCGTGGCCGACATTATCCGTGGCTTTAAAGGCAGCGAATGGGAGCAGAAGACCGATAAATCCCTGCGCCGCAACTGCCCGCTTTCCGTTGAATGCACCCTAGAGCTTGTCCGCCGTGTGCGCGGGCTTGGCACCATAGAGCAGGCGCTTGGCATGGAATACCGTTTTACCTTCCGCTCGGCCTCCGAGGGCGATTTTGTAGAGGGTATCCGCGCCGCGATCATTGATAAAGACCGGAATCCGCAATGGCAGCCCGCCACGCTGGAGGCCGTAACCCCCCTGAATATAAGCAAAATGCTGATGCCCCTAGGGGCAGATGCGCTGAAACTGTAAAGGACACGCTATGAAAATCGGATTTATCGGACTCGGCAATATGGGCGGCCATATGGCGCGCAATCTGGCAATGGCTGGCCATGAGGTCACAGGCTTTGACGTGGCGGGCGTAACCGCCGAGGGGGTGGCCCAAGCCGCCAGTAGCGCCGAGGCTGTGGCGGGCGCGGATGTGGTTATCACCATGCTGCCAAACGGGCAAATACTACGGGCCGTGGCGACAGAGGTCATCCCCGCAATGCAGGCGAATGCCTGCTTTATTGACTGCTCCACCGTCGACGTGGAAAGCGCCCGCGCCGTGGCCGCCGACTGGCCGCTCAGCGTGGATGCACCGGTTTCGGGCGGCATTGGCGGGGCCGATGCAGGCACCCTCACCTTTATGGCGGGTGGCAGTGAGGCCGCCTTTGCTATCGCCGCACCGCTGTTTGAAATCATGGGCCAAAAAGCCGTGCATTGTGGTGAAAGCGGTGCAGGGCAAGCCGCCAAGATCTGCAACAACATGATCCTCGGGGCCACCATGATCGTCACCTGCGAGGCCTTTGCCTTGGCTGACAAGCTCGGCTTGGACCGCCAGAAAATGTTTGACGTGGTCAGCACCTCCAGCGGCTATGCATGGACCATGAACGCCTATTGCCCAGCAAAAGGCATTGGCCCGCAAAGCCCCGCCGACAACGATTACAAACCCGGTTTTGCGGCTGAACTGATGCTCAAAGACCTGCGCCTTTCCCAGCAAGCCGCCGAGGCGGTTGACGCGGCCACGCCCTTGGGCGAACATGCCACGCAGGAATACGCGAAATTTGTTGAGGGTGAAGATGGCATGGGCAAGGATTTCTCTGCCATGCTGCCGCGCCTCTCGGCTATGAAACGAGGGTAAATGGACTGGGTCAGCGCCTCGCCGCTACGCAATTTGGAACCAGAGGCGCGGGCGCAACTGGCCCATTTGCAGGCGAGCGCCATCCCCAAAGGCACCCCGCTTTTCCATGCTGGCGATGCTGTGCATGGCTTTGCTGTGGTGCTGTCTGGCAAGGTCGGGGTTTACCTCACGGGCGCTGGTGGCCGCGAGATATTGCTTTATGATATCACGCCCGGCAAAACCTGCGTGCAAAGTACCATCGGGCTGATGGGCCATGAGCTTTACTCAGCCGATGCCATTTGCGAGGTTGATACCCGCCTCGCTTTCCTCCCTCGCCCGCTGTTTAGCGCGCTGCTTAGCAGCTCGCCTGCCTTTCGCGAATATGTGTTTTCAGCCTTCGCCGAGCGCATGCATTCGATGATGCACCTCCTTGAGCAAGTCGCCTTTGTGCGGGTCGAAACACGGCTGGCAGGAGCGCTCTTGAAGCTCGCTGAGGGCGGGGTGGTGCATGCTACCCATGCGGAGTTGGCCACACAAATAGGCTCGGTCCGCGAGGTCGTTTCTCGCCGCCTCGATGCCCTTGCCAAGCGGGGGTTTGTGCAGCTGGACCGTGGCTCGGTCACCCTGTCCAACCCCGCCGCATTGCTTGCATTTGCCGAAAATCCCTGAGGCACACCTGTAAATTCAGATTTTCCGCGCGCCTGCCACCTCAGAGAAACCATGCGCACAAATACCCCTTAAGATGTATTTAGCGCTTGACATATGCAGCCCATTCCGACCCTAACCATAACTACTAACCTAGGTTAGTAGTTATGGAATAACGCGATTTATACTGTTACTTCATTATTTTAATCTGGTTTCAAAGTTGTCGGAAACTTGTTTACAGCTTCAAAATTTCATGCTTCCTTAAGCTGTAATTCTCTAAGGGCGTGCCCAAACCGCCTTACATGGCATATTTTCCAAAAATCCCCCGCCAATGTGACCATGTCACTGACAGCGCGCCGTTAACGGCGTATTTACCCTTTATCAAATGGGCAAAAGCCCCCAACCAAAGGATAAAACCATGCTTAAGAAAAATATGGGTAACATCGACCGCATTCTCCGCTTCGCTGTGGGCGCCGCCGCCCTCATCGCGTTTTTCATGCTGCCAGAGGCCTCTTACCGCTATTGGCTGCTGCTCGGGCTCATCCCTTTTGGCACCAGCCTACTTGGCTCTTGCCCGCTTTATACTATCTTCGGTATTGGCACATGCAAAATGAAATCTGAGTAAAATTTGGCGGCACTGTTAGATAAAGGCGCGGGCTAACCCCCTGCGCCTTTTTCTATGCGCGCAAGATAAGTAGCCACGGCCCTGCGGGACTGCAGGTGCACGCCAGCCACATGCGTCGGCAAGGATTGCATAAGCGCCACATCTTTAGGCCGCGCGCGCCAACGATACATCCCGACCCAGTAAAACAGAAAATAAATGTTCAGCCGCTCTGGGCAATCGGGCGCCATATCAGGGCGGGTTTGCCCACGGTATTGCCACCGGCGGGCCACCACCCGCCACATGCGCAAGCCCGTGGGCAGGTCAAGCCAGATTAGCGTATCGGCCCGCGCAATGCGTTGATCAAAGGTGCTGTGATGGTTGCCATCAAACACCCACGCCTCTGCGGCCGTGGCTTCCAGCACCAAGGCCCGCGTTTCGGCCTTGCTTCGCTGCACCCAGCCCGGCTTCCAATACATCGGGTCGATATGCACCACAGGCAGGCCGATTGCCGCACCAATTTTGCGCGCCAGCGTGGATTTACCCGAGCCGGAACCGCCGATAATCATAATGCGTTTCATTTGGGCCTAAGCTCTCGCCGCATGATTTTGCCCGTGGCGGTCATCGGCAGGGCGTCAATAAATTCGACCTCGCGGGGAGCCACGTGAGGCGAGATACGGGAACGCACGCGGGCGATCAGCTCTGCCTTTAGCGCCTCGTCCCCCAGCCCGCTCAGCACCACAAAGGCTTTTACAATCTCGGTGCGCACAGGGTCCGGCACCCCGATCACCGCCGCCATGGCCACAGCTGGGTGGCCCGCGAGGCAATCCTCGATCTCGGAAGGGCCGATGCGATAGCCAGAAGACGTAATCACATCATCAGCGCGGGCAGAGAAATGGAAATAGCCATCCGCATCCCGCATTCCCACATCGCCCGTTAGCATCCAGTCACCCACAAACTTCTCGGCGGTTTTTTCGGGTTGCTGCCAATAGCCAAGGAACATCTGCGGAATGCCGCGCTTCACGGCAATCTCACCGCTTTCCCCATCCGGCAGCACCCTGCCCTCGCTATCAAGAATGGCCACCTCGGCCCCGATGGTCGCCATGCCAGTGGAGCCAGCGCGCGGCGGGAAAACCTCATGGCTATTCCCCAGCACAAGGTTGCACTCCGTCTGGCCATAAAACTCGTTAATTGTGGTGCCAAGGCGTGCCCTGCCCCAGTCAAGCAACTCGGCCCCCAACGCCTCACCACCCGAGCCAACCGAGCGCATATCCACAGCCGCCACCGTGCTTTGCCGCATCAGCTTCAGCGCCGTGGGCGGCAGAAAGGCATTACGGATACCCTCCCGTTTGATCAGCGCAAAAGCCTCGTCGGGGTCAAATTTGGCCATCCGGTGCGCCACCAGTGGCACGCCGTAATTCAGCGCTGGCATCATCACATTGGTCAGGCCGCCCATCCAGGCCCAATCGGCTGGTGTCCAGAGCTTATCCCCTTTTTGGGGCAGGAAATTATGGTGGATTTCCACGCCGGGAAGGTGGCCAAGCAGCACCTTATGCCCATGCAGCGCGCCCTTGGGCGGGCCAGTGGTGCCGCTGGTATAGCTGATGAAGGCGGGGTCCGTCAGAGTGGTTTCGGCCATCTCGCAGGCGTCTTTGGCCTTGCCCAACTCCTGCCAAAACCCGCGCACGCCGCTTTCGCGCTGGTCAATCGAATAGATCGCTTCAAGCGCCGGCAGGTCGTCGCGAATGGCCAGCAGCTTCGCGAGATTGGCCCCGTCTGTCACCACCGCTTTCGCGCCAGAATTTGCCAGCCGATAGCGCAAGCCATCTTCGCCAAACAGTGTAAACAGCGGCACAGCCACGGCCCCGAGCTTATAGCAGGCCAAGTGCGTCAGGATCGTTTCGGGCGTTTGTGGCAACAGCACGGCGCAGCGGCCCCCTCGCCCTAAGCCATGCGCCGCCAGCGCATTGGCAAGGCGGTTGGAGGCGCGAGAAAGCTGGATATAGGTATAGTCCCGCCGCTCCCCATCAGGCCGAATGTATATCAGCGCCACACGGTTCGGCTCGACCCGCGCCCAGCGTTCGCAAATCTGCTCGGCGATGTTATAGCGCGCAGGGGTTGGCCAGCTAAACTGCGCCCGCATCTCCGCCCATCCTGCTTTTTTAACCAGTTTTTCCGCAACCATCCGCCATCTCCTTTGGCCACACTTTACGCCAGCCGCACACCGAAGCAACCCCTTGCGCTCACGCCCTTTCGCGCGTAGCTTTGCCGCAACGAAAGGCCACCACATGTCCACGCCCCAGCTTATCGACCCCTTCCAGCGCATCGTGTCTTACCTCAGGGTTTCGGTTACCGACCGTTGCGATTTTCGCTGCTATTACTGCATGTCGGAAAACATGACCTTTCTGCCCAAAAAGGAATTGCTAACGCTGGAGGAGCTGGACCGTATGTGCAGCACTTTTGTTGATATGGGGGTAACAAAACTGCGCATTACCGGCGGCGAACCCCTTGTGCGCAAGGGTATTATGACGTTCTTTCAAAGCATGTCTCGGCACCTGAAATCCGGCGCGCTGAAAGAGCTGACTCTCACCACCAACGGCTCCCAGCTTAGCCGCTTTGCCGAGCCGCTTTACCAGTGCGGCGTGCGGCGGGTGAATATTTCGATTGATACGTTAAACGAGAAGAAATTCGGCGAGATCACGCGACGTGGTGACTTTAAGAAAGTTATGGAAGGTATTGATGCGGCTGATAAAGCAGGCCTAAAAATCAAACTAAATGCTGTGGCCTTAAAAGGCACCAATGATGACGAGCTCCACGACCTCGTGGCATGGAGCGGCAAGCGCGGGTTTGACCTGACGTGGATCGAAGTCATGCCTATGGGAGATATGGGCGAGGCGGACCGGCTAGACCAATACTGGCCACTTTCAGACATCCGTAAGCAGCTCGCCGAACGCTGGACGATCGAGGATATCCCGCTGAACACCGGCGGCCCTGCGACCTATGTGCGGGTCAAAGAAACAGGCGGGCGTGTGGGATTTATCACCCCGCTTACGCATAATTTTTGCGAAAGCTGCAACCGCGTGCGCCTTACTTGCACTGGCCAGCTTTACCTGTGTTTGGGCCAAGAGGACGCGGCCGATTTGCGCGCCGCCATGCGCGACCATGAAGGCAACGAGGCGCTGATCGCCGAGATCAATGCCGCCATCGCCCGCAAGCCCAAAGGCCATGATTTTGACTATTCCCGCCAAGTGATCGAGGGCGAAATGACTCGCCACATGAACCACACCGGGGGCTAGCCACAAGCACTGCGCTTGAGCGCGGCGCGTGTGCAAGGTTGCAGGGTTCGCGGGCCTCTCCGCGCCGCCACCGGCCTCGCTCTATCACATAATGTTGATATTCATCACTCAACCGTCAATAGACTTGGCAGATATAATCCTGATAATCGGCTAATAACCGAAGGATATCAGCATGAAATGCGCCAAAATTTTCACGATCGCCATAACGGCGGCCCTGCTTTAAACCCACGCAATAGGCGACACCCACACCGCCATAGCCCAGCAGCAAACGGGCATGAAAACCGTCGCTGAACAAATGAAGATTTTGGGTGCGATGACCCGCATCGGCGGCACATTCGATGATTTTTTTGCCCAGTCTGCTTTCGAGATCATGCAAGACGCGGCGCTTTTGTCACAAACCGGCTTTCAACAAAATGAGCCATCAAACGAGGCCACCCGCGCCAAGCCTGCAATTTGGGCTGACGGCTCTGATTTCAACGCCCGCATGACCCGCTTTTTGGCTGATATTGATGCCGCAGTCCTCGCCGAACCCACGGATCTAGCCAGTTTCATCCCGCTTTTTGCTGTGGTTTCAGAAAACTGCAAAAGCTGCCATGAGCGTTATCGTGCACCAAAAAATTAGGATGCCATTTCGCGGCTCACCCGCCGCAATATCAGCGCCTGCCCAACGGCCGCGAGGGCGGAGAGCGCAAAGACGGTGATCAGCCCGAACCATGTAGCCAATACCCCTGCCAGCAGCGGCAGCAAAAAAGCGGGGGCGGTGATGGCATTGAAATAGCCACTATAGGCAGGGCGTTGGTCATCTGGCGAAATTTCCATCAGGAAGCCGATAACGGCGATGGTGAGGCCGTTGGCCAACGCGCCGGAGGCAAAGAATATCACGAAGTAAACCCAGCCTCCACTTCCCAACAAGCTTACCGCGATCACCGCCAGCGGCGGAAAAACACGGCCAATAGCGATGGCTTTTAGCAGGCTGACTTTGCCCAAACTGTCGCCCCACCAGCCCCAGAGCAGATTGGAGGCGAGCGCCCCAAAGGTTTGCGCCCCGAGCAGGAGCGCAACGCGGGCGAGGTCAAAACCCGCTTCGCTGGCTTGAACAACATAAAACGGCATCGCCATCAGCACCGCCCCGCCACACCATTGCGCATAAACAAATAGGCGGAAGAGGCGGTTATGCTTGAACACCAGCACGCCCTCACGAAGGTATTGAAAGAAGCCAGGCTTGGCCGGGGCTTTGGATTTGGTTTCCGGTTCCCCCATAGAGGTAAAAACAGCGCTAGAGGCAAACATCAGCGCGGCGGCCATAGCGATGATAACGCCAAAAGATGTGGGAAAATCAAGATTGGCGGAGAGGCGGTCAGCGATGGCAATGACAATGAGGGCAAGCACGCCGCCACCAAAAAACCGCGTGGCCATCAGGCGGGAGCGTAAGTGGGAGGGCACAGCGCGGGCGACGATATCGTTATATGGCACGGCGACGATGCCACTTATAAAGGCGTAGGCGACCCAGAGGAGCATTATGAGCGTGGTGAGGAGCCAACGGGGGATATCTGCGCCCAGCAATAGGAGCGCGGCCATGAGGGCCATCATACAGGCACGGCCAAAGGCGCCAAACACGTAATAGCGCATAGAGCTACCGCTTTTTTGCGCGAGAAAACCAACAATAAGTTGCGGAAACAGCCAGCCAAAGCGCAGAATAGCCGTTACGGCACCCACGAGAACAGAGCTGCCGGAAAGCTGGTAAACGAGGGCCGAGATAATGGTGGCGCTGTCCACCGCGGCTGAGCCAGCTTGGAAGGTGATACCCGCGACAACAACTGATTTAAATCGTTTTTTCTCGCTCATGTGCCTGTCCAGTTTGCGGGGTCGACATACAGGCCAAAATAGATCGACCAAAGGCCAAGCAGCACAAACACTGCACCGATAAGCCAACGCATGTTTTTGAGCCAACCCGCAAAGCGGTCGAGAGAGGTGGCGAGCTTGGGGATGAGGGCAAACACGGCCAAGGGGGCCGAGAGGAAAAGGCCAAAGAGAAACATCATCCAGAAGCCGGTGAGCACGGTGCCCGTGGTGGCTGCAAGGCCAAGCAGGCCAAACAGGATAGGCGCAGCGCAGGCGGGGATATTAAGGCCAAAGGCGAGGCCAAGCACCACGGGGTTTTGCGCCTTTTTCCATGTTGCGGGGGCCAGGTTTATGCGCCGCTTAATGAGGCCGGCGCGGCCAAGGATAAAGGCGAGGCCAACCAGCAGATAGATAATACCAAACACCAACCAAATGCCGGTTTGCACCCCGATCAGCTTTTGCCCGATGAAGGCAATCACCGCGCCAAACGCCCCTGCGGTGAGGGAGCGGACAATAATGAACACTGTGACCGCGCGCGCTTTTTCGCCAGCACTGCGGTCTTTTTGGGTGTCCAGAAAAAGAAGATGCCCGCCGATGGTGCAAGGCTCGATAAAGCCAAGCAGCCCCAGCCCGATGGGTAGCCAGATAAGCGCCTGTAGTGATAGTTCCAAGTGATTCCCCTTTTGGGGATAGTTGGCGCTTCCAGTTGTTGGAAGGTCAATGGGGTTTGCTGTAGGTCGCGATTAGTTGATCATAAGGCGGCTATGCAATGCCTCTAGCCTCGCTTTACCCCGAAGCTAGAGCCGAAACGCCCGCTTCACATCGTTCAAAGATGCCACCTGCTCGGCGCTCCAATCCTCACCCAGCATTTTTTTGAGCAGCTCCATCAGAGTCTGAAAGCCGTCCGCCCCCGCTATCCGGTTGAGCCGACGCGATAGCCGCAAAATCCCCGCCTCCGGCCCGCCGCTTTCCATCGCCAGCCAGCGGCCCAGTACCAGGAGTTCTTCGGCTTCCTCATGGCTGGCCTCAAGCACCGATTGCACTTGAAGCATCAGCATCCGCCGCTGCTCTTCTGTTGGCAACGCGCCAAGCTCAAAAAAGCTGTTGGCAATACCCGCAATCGCCAGCTTGGGGTCATCCACACTTTCCACCGGATGCACGTTTGTTTGCCGCTTAAAGCCAAAGCGGCGGGCGGCGGCTTTAATGTCGCCGGGCACTTCGGCCACAACTTTTGCGATCTCAGCCGCATTTTTCGCGCGCATGGCCCAAAAATAGCCCGCCGCTATAATTCCGATCAATCCGATGATAAATGGCATATGCCCCTCCCCGCTTTCGCCCTAAAGTGTAGGGTAGGTTTTTGGCCCAATCAAGGTAAAGTTGGAAATCCCCATACAATATATTGTCGCCCCCCTGCCCTTTCTGCCATAATGTGCCAAAAAAGGAATCGAGCTATGCCAAACGACCTCTTCAACGAAGATGCCGCCTCTAATGACTATGACGCCTCGTCTATCGAGGTGTTGGAAGGGCTGGAGCCGGTACGCAAGCGCCCCGGTATGTATATCGGCGGCACGGATAGCCGCGCCATGCACCACCTTGTGGCCGAGGTGCTGGATAACTCGATGGACGAGGCGGTGGCGGGCCATGCCAACCGGATTGAGGTGGAACTGCTGGAAGATTATTCGGTGATGATCCGCGATAATGGTCGTGGCATTCCGATAGACCCGCACCCGAAATTCCCTGATAAATCAGCGCTTGAGGTTATTCTCACCACCCTGCACGCGGGCGGCAAATTCACCGAGGGCGCTTACCAAACCTCGGGCGGGCTGAACGGGGTTGGCTCTTCGGTGGTGAACGCGCTGAGTGACAGTATGGTGGTGGAAGTGGCGCGGAATCGCGAGCTTTATAGCCAGAGCTATTCTCGCGGTAAACCACTGGGACCGATAGAGAAAATCGGAGCCGCCCCCAACCGGCGCGGCACCACGGTAACTTTCCACCCCGACCCTGATATCTTTGGGCGCTTGAAGTTCAAGCCCGCGCGGCTTTACGAGCTGGTCCGCTCCAAAGCCTTCCTGTTTTCCGGTGTGGAAATCCGCTGGAAATCCGCGATTGAGGACGGCGAAATGCCGATGGAGGCCAAGTTCCACTACCCCGGTGGGCTGGCGGAATACCTGACGGAAGTGCTCGGCAAGGTTATGGTTTACGCCGATGCGCCTTTTGCCGGAAAGGTCGACTTTCAGGAAAAATTCAACCAACCCGGCTCGGTGGAATGGGCAATTAACTGGACCCCGATGCGCGATGGTTTCCTCGACAGCTATTGCAACACCGTTCCCACGCGCGATGGCGGCACCCATGAGAGCGGCTTTTGGGCGGCGATCCTGAAGGGTGTGCGGGCGTATGGCGAACTTGTCGGCAACAAAAAGGCCTCCAGCATTGTGCGGGATGACCTGACGACGGGCGGCTGTGCGCTGATTTCGATTTTCATTCGGGACCCGTCCTTTGTGGGCCAAACCAAAGATCGGCTTTCTAATGAAACCGCTCAAAAAATGGTTGAAAACGCAGTGCGGGACCATTTTGACAACTGGCTGGCGTCCGACACCAAATCCGCTGGAGCCATTCTGGATTACCTCGTGCTGCGGGCCGAGGAGCGCCTCAAACGCCGCGCCGAGAAGGAAACCCAGCGCAAAAGTGCCACCAAAAAGCTGCGCCTGCCGGGCAAGTTGGCGGATTGCTCGGGGGCCAATCGGGAAGGCTCGGAGCTGTTTATTGTCGAGGGCGACTCGGCGGGTGGTTCGGCCAAGCAGGGGCGGAACCGCAAGACGCAGGCGATTTTGCCGCTTAAGGGTAAAATCCTGAATGTGCTCGGGGCGGCCAGCAATAAAATGATGCAAAATCAGGAGATTAGCGACCTTTGCCAAGCTATGGGCGTGCAGATGGGGCTGAAATTCAACATCGAA
>JAJRRX010000473.1 GCA_024279075.1 Alphaproteobacteria bacterium
GCGGTCAGAAGATACGTCTCCATTCCGCCTTCATTATAATTGTAGGAGGCTTGCAAAAGGATAGTGCTTTTGCCAGCGTTCATGGTGGAGTAATTAAAATAAAGTTTGGCCATAGGGGTAAATTACATCGGTTGGTTCGAGGCGTCTAGCGCTTTTACACGTGGAAACTGCGTCATCCTTTTGACCTAGCGCCGATGTAACAGCGCGGCGCGTGTGCGGCCTCGCCAAGCCATGCCACGCCAGCCGCGCCGCCATGGCTAGGCCATGGTTTGCAGAAATGCCGCACGGCTGCTTGCGTCATCAATATGCGCCGAAAGGGCCTCGCATAGCTCTTCACGCGTGCGGCAGGTTTTGGCGGTTTTCTTGATCAGGATCTTGGCGATCGGGCCAATATGCGGGATCAGTTCTCGCGTCAGGGCTTCCAGCAATTCTTCGGTCAGCATCGGGCCAGCCCCCGAAACATTGCTGCCAGTTTGCCCCAAATGGGTCTGCACGGCGGCCCTAAAGGCCTCGCGGTGTTCGGGGCCAAGCTCAGCGGCGAGCTGGTTGATAAGTTGGCCGGTATCGGTGGTGGATGCGGACACCCGCTTCACCAATATTTTAGCAATCGGGCCGATTTGCGTAGTGAGCAGCGCTTCAATGCGCGCCAAGGCCGATTTTGGCATCTGGGCGGCCATGGTCTGGCTTAAAGCTGCTGGGGGCGCGGGGGCCGTCGGGGCCATAACCACGGTGCGGTCTGTATCATCCAGCGCGGCGCGGTCCATGTTGCGCAAGGCTTCATGAATGGCATTGGCAAAGGCGCGGGCATCTGGGGTGCGGTTGGCAGGGTCGGCCACAAGGGTTTGAGCGGAAAGCTGGTAGAGGCCTTCAGGCAAGCCCGGGGCCAGCGTGCGCAGGTCCAGCGATTGGCCGGAAATCACTTTTTGGGTCAGCTCGCCAAGCGAGGCGGACTCAAACGGTTTGCGCGCGGTGAGCAGCTCAAACAGAATCACGCCAGCACTGAAAATATCAGCGCGGTGGCCCGCTTGCTGGCCCATAAATTGCTCTGGCGACATATAATCAGGCGTGCCGATCATCCCGCCTTGCGTTGCGCCCAGCGCCTCCACTTTGGCAACACCAAAATCAGCGAGTTTCACGCTGCCATTAGGCAAAAGCAATACGTTTGCAGGTTTGATATCACGATGCACAATGCCTGCCGTATGGATAGCATCCAGCCCTGCCAGCATTTGCGTGAGGATCGAGCCGACCTCTTGCAGGTTGGGCAGCGGGCGGCGCTTGATGCGGTCCTCCACCGTTTCGGAATCGATATATTCCATCACCAGATAGGGCTGGTTGTCCTGCTCCAAGTAGTCAAATATCGTGACCAAATTCCCATGCAGCACCCGGCCTGCCGCCTTGGCCTCGCGGGCGAAGCGCTCTAGCCATGAGGCGCGCTCTTCAGCGTCCATCAGGTGGGTGTGCAGGGTTTTTACCGCCACGACCCTATCAATATCCGGATCATGGCCTTTATAGACAACCCCCATCGCCCCCTGCCCAAGCACGGAATCAATCAGGTATTTGCCAACAGATTTTGGTGGCGCGGTGGTCATTTAGTCATCCAAAAGCTTCATAGCGCTGGCCAGCGAGCGGCGCATGCGGTTGAACGAAGCCGAAAGCGAGGAGATTTCGTCGCCGCCTTTTTTGACGTATTCCGGTGCCGAGAAATCCCCCATCGAAACCTGCTCGGAGATATTAGACATAACCGAAACCGGCTTAAGAACGATGCGGGAGAGCATGATGTTGACCAGCACAATCACCACAGCAAAGGCCGCGCCGATAGAGGCGAGAATCACCAATACCAGATCAATCGCGCGCTTATCCGCCAGCGCCATGGGCACGGATACAATTTGCGCCCCGATGGTCTCGCCCATTTGCCAGCCAAAGCCGTTATCCGGCCCGTAAAGATCCAGCATGGCCGCGGGAGCAATGGCGGGGTCCGAGTGGCAGGTCAGGCAGCCCTCTTTGGTAATGGTAAAGGGAAACGCCACCACGTAGGAGCGGCCAGCATCGGTTTCCCGAATGCTAACGATGCGGTCAAGGCTTTGGTCCGCCCGCAGTTGGTCGATCATATCAGCCTCCCAATCTGTGGCCAGATCATCAGGGTTGGTGGGGTTAAGCGCCGCTTCTTTATAGGAATATTCGGGGAAACTTTCCTGAAACTTGGCAAAAACCGTTTGCGCCGAGAAGGACGGCACAGAGTTAGGTATAAATAGAATCGCGTTATCATCGGCCAACAAGGGTGTAATGCCGGTGGCTGTATAATTACGCACAGCCAAGGCATTTGAGCGCACAATGCCGATTTCGTTTTCGATTTCTTGCAACACATTTTTTTGCGCCGCTTGGTAGGTTAAAAATGAGGCTGCCCCCATACCGATCAAGCAGGCTGTTACCAATACAAGGTTAAACTTGGCACGTAA
>JAJRRX010000474.1 GCA_024279075.1 Alphaproteobacteria bacterium
ACAATTGCAAATGACAATCGTGCTCCAGTGGCTCTCGCAGCGTAAGCTGTGCGAAATACTGAAACCTAACTCCATGCTATTAGCGTAGTATGGCGGGGCTCGGAGGTGCCTGGCAACAGAAACCTCCACTTTAACAAGGACCATATTTTGCTTAAAACCCTGCTTTTCCTGCTTTTTATCGCCCCCGCGGCCCTCGCGCAAGAGGTTGACCTGCGCACATTGCCTGCAGATTACAGCTTTGTTTCGGTGGAAAATGATGCGCTGGTCAAGGTGCGTTATATCCGCCCCGATGGCGACGAATTCATCTTTGAAATGGTGATCGAGTATTTTGACGAACCCAGCAAAACCGCGATTACGCGGGTCAATCGCAGCAGCCAAACCACCTTTTGGTCCATGGGGGCCGAGGTCTCGACCTATTCTCCGCATGATTGTGCGCCCTCATTTGGCACCTGCTTTTATAGCTTTCCCGAAAACGGTGAAACCGTAAAAGTCAAAACCGTGACACGGGTAATCGGGGATGTGCATATAAAAGACGAATATTCATGGGGTGGCGAAGAATGGCTATTCTGGAACCGTGATTGCACGATCTATGATGAATACGGCTTTTGGGTGGACTATGTGCGCACCTTCTGGACAGGCGAAACAGAAAGCGGCTATCGCCAGCAAGACGCCCCCAACAGGGTAGACGAGCTCTGGCGCATGTGTGACCCCGCCGCCGCCGTTTCCTGATTGCAATCCGCGCTCTGATGCGCCAAAAAGCGGGCGTGGTCCCGTGGCTCAACTGGATAGAGCAGCCCCCTCCTAAGGGGCAGGTTGCAGGTTCGAATCCCGCCGGGATCACCATTTTTTTAACCCCTTATTCCTGAATGATAGAGCTGACCTAGTTTTCGAGAAAGTTTTTCTTCTTTAAGCGGTCGAGAAATACCAACAAGCCAGGCCCGAGCCGAATGGGCCGGTTGGCGTTGTTTTCTCCTAAAGCGCGCGGGCTTATGGGCGGCAGGCTTGTAAGCGCGGTCAGGGCGGGGCGCTGCGTTAAAGTGGCGAGAAAATCTATCATCACACCGCTTTCAGCTGCATGGGTGGCGGTGGTGGGAATGAGCGCCGTGCGCAGCATAACATTGGTGTAATCCTCAAACTGCACAATGCGAATGCCGGGGAACTCTTGCAGCCGCGAGGCCGCATAGCTGCCAACCACATTATAAGCCATCGCCAACTGGCCCGAGGCCACATCGCGGATCATATCGCCCGAGCCGCCATAAAGCTGGGCGTTCAGCCGCCCCATAACCTCAGTCAAGCGCCAGTAGCTGTCTGAATTGCGGCTATCCTGCGTGGCAAAAAGATAGCCAGCACCAGAGATGCGCACATCATAAGTGCCGATGCGGGCGCTAAAAAGCGCAGGGTGGATGCGCAGCAGCGAAATCAGGTCTTCGCGGGTGTTGGGAACGGGGAGGCCACTAAACGCAGCCTCGGATACCACCAGCACCGCAGGCTCTTGCGTGAAGGCAAAAATCAGGCTTCGCCACACCGCCCATTGCGGCAAAGAACTGGTCGCGGCAGAGCTATAAGGCTGGGCAAAGCCATCATTTGCAAGCTTGGTTTGCAGATCCATCGCCGAGGAGATCGCGAGGTCAAACACCGCGCCTTCCTCGGAAATCGCCTTCATCAGCTCGGTGCTGCTGGCGCTGATATACTCAATACCTATGCTGGGGTTTTCCTGCTGAAAAGCCAGAATGATCGGCTCGAAAACGTTGATATCAGCGGTGGAAATGATGTGCAGGGTCACTTCACCACTGGCCGTAGGGTAGCTGTGCCGCCCCTCGATTTCATATGCATGGGCATTGGGAGCCAGTGCCAGAATTATCGCGGCAATATAAGCAAAACGCATGCGCCAATCCCTTCTTTGTTTTCGCGGATGTCGATCTTGCCGCCATGGGCGCGGGCCACGGCTTCGGCAATGGTTAACCCAAGGCCGGAGCCGACGACATCCCCTACATTAATTCCCCGCGAGTAGCGCTTTTTCAGGCTGCTTGCATCGGCGCACCCAAAGCCGCGCCCTTGGTCTGAAAACGCAATTTCATAGGCGGTATCGCCGCCAAAACTAACGCTGATCTCGCTATCGGCGGGTGAGTATTTTATGGCGTTATCCAGAATGTTTCGCAGGGCAGATTGCAGCAGAATAGGGTCTCCTGTAAAGGGCTGGGGCGTAGTGGGCAGGTCGTGGCGAATGATGATATCCTTCAAGCCTGCCGTTGGGGTCAGGTGGCTGCACACCTCAGAGGTGAGGTCGCCAAGGTCAAGCTTATCGGTCAGCAAGTTTTCGGTGCGAAAGGCAACCATGGCGTGGTCGAGCAACTGCCCCGCCGAGCGCGAGCATTCATCCACCGCGCGGATCATGGCGCGCACGGCTTTTTTATCGTCCGGTTTTTCCAGCCGTCGCAGGGCCACTTCGGCTTGGGTGCGCACAATGGTCAGCGGCGTGCGGACACGGTGTGCGGCCTCGGCGACAAAATCTTCTGATTGCGAAAGCGAGGCCTTGAGGCGGGCCATGAAGTTGTTTAGCGCGGCCACAAGCGGCAGCATTTCGCTCGGGGTTTCGGCTTTTACAGGGCGCAAATCATGCGGGCCACGGCGCTTAACCGATTGTGCCAAGCGGTTAAGCGGGGCCAGTGCTGATTGTGCGGCCAATAGGCCAAGCGCCGTGGCAAACAGGAAAAACCCAATGCCCACAGCCGCCGCCGTGCTGGAAATGCTGGAAGAAATCGCCGCCAGCCCGAGGCGGGTTTGCGCGACAATCACCGTGGCCTCCACCGCCTGCCCGCCAGAGCTGATCACCCGGCGCACCGCCACCGCCCGCACAGGCTCGCCGCGATAGGCATAGGTGGCAAAATCCGGCTCGGGCGGGGGGAGGTCAGCGTATCCGGTCAGGGTTTCACCATCAACAATCACGCGGTAAAACACGCGGTCTTGGCTGATAGAGCCAAGCATAGAAAGCGCCGAATAAGGCAGCTCCAGCACCACGCCGCCTTGCTCGGCATAAAGCGCATCGGCGATGGAAGTGGCGGAGGCGGCGAGGATGTTATCTTGGGTATCGGTGGCCGCTTGCCCCGCCACAGCGCGCACGATCAGGTAAAACGCCAGCGAAAGAATGGCGGCGATGAGAGAGAGCTGCACGGCCAATCGGCGGCGGATGGAGCTTTGGGCAAAGGGCCGTATCATTGCGCTTCCACCAACCGATAGCCCAGCCCGCGCACGGTTTCTATCCGCGCCGAGGCCCCCTCCAGTTTTTTACGCAAACGCCCGATATAAACCTCGATAGCGTTTTCCGACACGTCTTCCGAGAAGGAAAACAGCCGGTCCATCAGGTGGGATTTTGAGAAAATCTGGCCGGGATTAGCAAAGAAGATTTCCAGCAACCGATGCTCACGGTTGCGCAGCACCACCTCCTGCCCATCAAAGCGCAAACTGCCCGCCAGCGAATCAAACCCGACCCCTGCGAAGGTCAGCACATTGTTCGCCGCGCCCCCTTGGCGGCGCAAAACCGCCCGGCAGCGGGCTTCCAGTTCCGAAAAATCAAAAGGTTTTGTGATGTAATCATCGGCCCCGAGGTCGAGTAGGCTCACGCGGTCTGATATCTGCGAGCGCGCGGTCAATACAATCACAGGTGTTTTATCTTTGTTGCCGCGATGCGCGATCAAAAAATCCCGACCGTCGCCATCTGGTAACATAATATCCAGCAATATCAGGTCATAAGTTGTAACGTCAATAAAAGCCTGCGCGGTGGCAAGGTCCGCTGCGTGGTCCACCACATGGCCATCCAGTGCCAAGCGGTCTACAACCGCACGGGAGAGCTGGATATTATCTTCGACCAGAAGGAATCTCACACTTAAATCCTTATTTTAGCTCATGACAGGTTGGTGACAGGTTAACCGCCTTAACTGCCACCATGTGCGCGCAACGCTGCGCATGTCAATTCAGAGAATATAAAACCAATCAGGAGGAATATTATGAAAACGCGATTTTTAGCGGCCCTTACGGCGGCAGCGGTGATGAGCTTTGGCTCGGCCAGCACCGTGAGCGCGGCGGAGTGCATTGCGCCTGCCAACCCCGGCGGCGGTTGGGATTTTACCTGCCGGCAAATCGGCAAGATCATGTTTGATATTGGCGCGGTAGACCAGCCCATTCAGGTAACCAATATGGCAGGCGGCGGTGGCGGCCTTGCCTTTAGCAATGTGGTCAGCGAGCGCAACGAGGACGCCGACCTGATCGTCGCCGCCTCTTCTGCCACCACCACGCGCCTTGCGCAAAATGCCTATGCGGGCATGACGGCCGACCAAGTGCGTTTTGTCGGGGCCATCGGCATTGACCCCGGCGTGATTGTTGTGGCGGCGGATAGCCCTTTCATGACCCTGAAAGACTTGTTGGATGCCGTTGTGGCAGACCCGACATCGGTCACCTTTGCGGGTGGCTCGGCTGTGGGTGGCTTTGACCACATGAAGCCCCTGATGCTGCTGCAACGTGCGGGCCTGACGGATATTACCACGGTCAAATATATAGGCCTAGATGGCGGCGGTGACGCGATCACCCAAACCATCGGCGGCTTCACCCAAGCGATGACGGGCGACATGTCCGAGATTGTCGGCTTTCTTGCTTCGGGTGATATCCGTGCGCTAGCCGTGTTGACCAGCGAGCGGGTGCCGGGCTTTGAGGACATTCCAACCGCCGTTGAGCAGGGCTATGACGTGGTAGCCGGTAACTGGCGTGGGCTTTACATTCCGCGTGGGGTTTCTGACGAGACCTTCCAAATGTGGGCAGGCCGCTTGCAGGCTGTTGCTGATAGCGACGAGTGGAAAGAGGCCATGACCGCCAATGGTCTTGCACCCTTCACCCTCGTTGGGGATGACTTTCAGGGCTATATTGATAACCTGATCGTTGAAATCCGCCAGATGTCTAAAGACATCGGGGTTATTCAATAATGGCCTCAGACCGGATATTTGGTCTGGTCATGGCTGTGGTGGCGCTCGCATATATCGCGGGCGCCACTCAGGTTCAGACCAGTTTTTTGAGCGACCCAGTGGGGCCAAAAACCTTTCCGATCATCATCGGCACGGTGGCCGCGCTCAGTAGCCTTTACATGGTTTTTAAGCCCGATCCAGAGCCGGATTGGCCCAAGCTGCGCACCTTTGGCGCGCTGTTTATTGCCGTGGCGGTGCTGGTGGCCTATGCGCTGGCGCTTAAACCGCTTGGATTCATCATCCCGACTGCATTGGCGGCGGGCATGTTGAGCTACCAAATTTCACCGCGCAAATTGCCAGCCGCGCTGGCGGGCATTGGCCTCTCGGTGGGGCTGTTTGTGCTGTTCAAGTTTGTGCTTGATCTTGGCCTCGTGGGCTTTCCTAAAAGCTGGATGGGATAATGGACGTATTTGCAAATCTTTCGCTTGGGTTCTCCATTGCGCTTTCGCCTTACACGCTGATGCTGGCGGTTGCGGGCTGCTTTATAGGCACCATTATTGGTGCGCTGCCCGGGCTTGGGCCTTCTAACGGCGTGGCGATCCTGATCCCCATCACCTTCACCCTCGGGCTTGATGCGACTTCGGCCTTGGTGCTGATGACGTCCGTGTATTACGGGGCGATGTATGGGGGGCGGATTAGCTCGATTCTGCTCAATATTCCGGGGGACGAACCGGCGCTGATGACAACGCTGGACGGCTACCCGATGGCCAAAGCGGGCCGCGCGGGCGATGCGCTGGTGCTTTCTGGTGTTGCTTCCTTTGTGGGAGCCTTGCTGGCCACCATTGGGCTTATTTTCTTGGCGCCTCTGCTTTCGCGCGTGGCCTATAGCTTTGGTCAAGCCGAGTATTTTGCGCTGTATTTGTTGGCTTTTGCCACCCTTGGCGGCATGGCGAGCAACAACCAGGCCAAATCGGCGATTGCGGCCTGCATTGGCCTTGGCATCGCTATGATAGGCTATGATTCGCGCGGTATGCCCCGCCTGACGGGGGGTAATTTGCACCTGTATGACGGCATTGATTTCCTTGTCGCGATTGTGGGCTTGTTTGCCATTGCCGAGGTGTTTTTCTTTATTGAGAGCCACGGTAAAAGCAGCTCTATCGGGGTGAAGCTGGATAAGGTGCGCATTCCGTGGAAGGATATTTACGCCACCCGCTGGACCATGCTGCGTAGCTCGTTTGTTGGCTTTATCGCAGGGATTCTCCCCGGGGCAGGGGCCTCGCTCGGCAGCTTTATGGCCTATATGACCGAGAAATCTATTGCGGGTAAAGACGGTGGTTTTGGCACGGGCGTGCCCAAGGGCGTGGCCGCACCCGAGGCCGGAAATAACGCAGCGGCAGGCGGCGCGCTG
>JAJRRX010000475.1 GCA_024279075.1 Alphaproteobacteria bacterium
CGGCGATAACGCGGTGTTTGTTGGCTCGGATGACCATCTGCAAATCTGGGACCACGACATTTATTATGATAGCCTCGAGGATGACGGCGAAGGCAAGAACCCCTTCATCCTGCTAAACTCCAAGAAACAGGCCTAACCATGTTGGCAGACCCGCATATTCCGGTGCTGCTAGAGCCAATTCTGGCCCAATGTGCGCCGGTTAAAGGCGTGTGGCTGGATGGCACCTATGGTTTTGGCGGTTATAGCCGTGGCTTACTGGCCGCAGGGGCCACGCGGGTGATCGGGGTTGACCAAGACCCTGACGTGATTGCACGGGCTGAGTTGCCCGAGGGTATCGAGCTTATCCATGGCCGCTTTGGTGCGCTGGATCAGCTGGTTGATCAGCCGCTGGATGGCGTGGTATTGGACATCGGCGTCTCCTCTATGCAGATTGATGAAGGCGCGCGGGGCTTCTCCTTTATGCGCGATGGGCCGCTGGATATGCGCATGTCGCAAGCCGGCCCATCTGCCGCCGATGTGGTTAACCGTGCCTCCGAAGAAATGATCGCCGACATCCTGTTTCGCTTCGGCGAAGAGCGCAAATCCCGCCGGATTGCGCGGGGCATCGTGGCGGCGCGCAAAGATACGCCCATCACCACCACCCTGCAACTCGCTGACATTATTAAGAAAAACCTACCATACCCCAAGCAGGGCCAGCCTCACCCCGCCACCCGCAGCTTTCAGGCCCTGCGCATCGCAGTGAATGACGAACTTGGCGAGTTGGCCCGTGGGCTAGTGGCCGCAGAGGCAGCCCTAAAGCCCGGCGGCCTGTTGGTCGTCGTCACGTTCCACTCGCTCGAAGACCGCATGGTCAAACGCTTCATGCAGGTCCGCTCCGGCAACGCGCCCCGTGCCAATCGCTATGCCCCCGAAACCGAAGGTGAAGCGCCGCGCTTTGAGAAGCTTACCCGCAAGGCCATAGAGGCCACGTCGGAGGAATGCGCCACCAACCCCCGCGCCCGCTCGGCCCGCCTGCGCATCGCGCGGCGGCTAGAAGCCCCCGCGGCCCAAACAAACCCTGCCGATATCGGCATGCCCGAAATTGACCTGCAAAAAGGCGGTATATTATGAAAAACGTCCTTTATCTCCTCGCCGGAATTCTCGTGGTTTTTGCGGCGAGTTGGACCTATAAGGTCAATTACCAAGTGCAAGAGGCCGAAGAGCGTGTGGCCAGCTTGCAGCGGGAGATTAACCGCGAGCGTAGCAAAATTGCCGTGCTCGGGGCCGAATGGGCTTACCTTAACCGCCCCGAGCGCCTGCGGGCGCTGTCTGAAACCTATTATAACGAGCTGCGCCTGATGCCGATTGACGCCTCGCATTTTGCTGGCATCTCCGAGGTGCCTTTGCCGCCTGATGAAATTAGCGCCGCCGTGCAGCAGATCGTGGCGAGGCGCAACTGATGGATATCCGCCGCCCCCTGCGCCCCTTGCCGCGCATTCTTAAAGCACGCGCTAAAGGCGAGGACCCCGACCTCGTGGAAGCCGAAGAGCGCGCCGCGCGCTTGCGCAAACAACGCAGCCGTGAAAAGCGCCGTGCCGAAGTGCGCCTCGGGCTTATGGCTGCTACTTTTGGCCTTGCGTTTTTGGCAGTGGGCGGCAAAATGGGTATGGTCGCGATGGCGGAACCAGAGGAGCCACGCGCCCGTAGCTACGGCGCGGCCATCATCAATTCTCGCGCTAATATCGTGGACCGTAACGGGGCGATACTGGCCACAAACCTGCGCACCGCCTCGCTTTATGCCACCCCGCAAGATATGGCCGACCCGCTGGGCGCGGTTGACGGGCTTATGGCTATTTTCCCTGATTTAGATGCCGATCGCTTACGCCGTGATTTCACCGGAAATCGCACGTTTTTATGGGTCAAACGCAAGCTTTCCCCCGAGCAGCAACAAGCGGTGCTCGACCTTGGCGAGCCTGGCCTGAAAATTGGCCCACGCGAGCTGCGGCTTTACCCTAACGGCGCTTTTGCCGCCCATATTCTCGGTGGCACCCGCTTTGGCGAAGAGGGCGTGCGCTCGGCGGAGCTTATCGGCACGGCGGGCGTTGAGCTGGAGTTTGACGACTACCTGCGTGACCCTGCCAATGATGGCCAGCCGCTGCAACTTTCAATTGATCTCACGGTGCAATCGGCCATGCGGCAGGTGTTGGAAGGCGGCATGCAGTTGATGAATGCCAAAGCCGCAAC
>JAJRRX010000476.1 GCA_024279075.1 Alphaproteobacteria bacterium
CTACCGCCCCGAGGCTCTGCGCCGCTATGCGCGTTGGCCAATGGGCCGCTTGGAGCGCATCGAGGGGCTAGAACAGCTGCGGTTTTTGGAAAACGGCGTCGAGGTGCGCTGTGTTGAGGTGGAGGCCAAAGGCCGTGTATTTTGGGAAGTCAACAACCCGCCAGACATTGAGCGGGTGGAAAAAGCGATGGCAGAAATGGGGATGGCATGATGAAAACGGTGCAGGTGGGAAAAGTTACCTTTTGCAACACCACCCCCTTTTCCCTGATCATCGGCCCTTGCCAGATCGAGAGCCGCGACCACACCCTTCGGGTGGCCGAAGTGCTGAAAACTATGTGCATGGCGGCGGGCATTCCGATGGTATTCAAGGCCTCGTTTGACAAAGCCAACCGCACCTCGGGCAGCAGTGCGCGCGGGGTGGGGATGGATCAAGGCCTCAAAATCCTCGCAGACGTGCGCCGTGAGCTGGCTCTGCCTGTGTTGACGGATGTGCATGAAGCCAGCCAATGCGCCCCTGTGGCGGAAGTGGTGGATATGCTACAAATCCCGGCTTTTCTTTGCCGCCAGACCGATCTATTGCAAGCGGCAGCGGCCACGGGCAAGCCGGTAAACATAAAAAAAGGGCAGTTTTTGGCTCCATGGGATATGGTCTATGTCGCCGAAAAGCTTGGCGATGCCCCTGTGATGCTCACCGAGCGCGGTAGTAGTTTTGGCTATAATACGCTGGTCAATGATTTCCGCGCTTTGCCGATCATGGCCGCCACCGGCCACCCCGTTATTTTTGACGCTACGCACTCTGTGCAGCAGCCCGGTGGGCAGGGCGCGGCCTCGGGTGGGCAGCGCGAATTTGTCGACCCTCTGGCGCGGGCGGCGCTGGCCGTAGGGGTTGCGGGCTTGTTTATCGAGGCGCATGATGACCCCGATAATGCCCCCTCGGACGGGCCCAATATGCTGCCGCTTTCCGCCCTGCCCGCACTATTGCCACGCTGGAAAGCGCTGGACGAACTGACAAAAGGATAGACCATGCGTGATTTTCAACAGGGTGGCCGCTCGGTCACCATCAGCCAAAATGGCATGTGTGCTACCTCGCATCCGCTTGCGGCCAAAGTGGCGGTCAATATTTTGGAAACGGGGGGTAATGCCGTCGATGCGGGCATTGCCGCTGCTATGGTGCTGAACATTTGCGAGCCACAGATGACAGGGCTTGGCGGCGATTGCTTTGCGCTCTTGCAGCCCGCGCAGGGTGATAAATTCATCGGGCTAAACGCCTCGGGCCGCGCCCCTGCGGGGCTGTCCGCCGCACGTTTGCGGGCGGCGGGCCACAGCGCCATTCCCGATGGCAGCGCCGATGCGGTGACCATCCCCGGTGCGGTGGATGGCTTTGTAACCCTAAGCAATGACCACGGAAAGCTGCCACTGGCCGAGGTGCTGGCCCCCGCCATTCGCTATGCTGAAGAGGGCGTTCCCGTGGCCCCACGCGTGGCGTTTGATTGGGACATTGCAGCAGGCCGTTTGCAAGGTAAGGCGCAGGCGCGCTACCTGATAAACGGTAAAGCGCCACAGGCGGGACAGGTTTTTGCCGCGCCCGACCAAGCCAAAGTGCTTCGATTGATCGCCGCGCAAGGCCGCGCGGGGTTTTATGAAGGTGAGGTTGCCGAAGATATGGTGGCCAGCCTGCAAGCCGCTGGTGGCAGCCATACGCTGGAGGATTTTGCGGCCACTAAGTGCGATTATGTAGACCCGATCAGCACGGTTTATAAGGGCCATTCGCTTACGGAGTTACCCCCCAATGGCCACGGGGCCACAGCAATTTTGATGGCCAATATTCTTGGCCATTTTGACATTGCCAGCCTTGGCCCGCTGAGCGCCGAGCGTGTTCACCTAGAGGCCGAAGCCGCCAAATTGGCTTATGACGCGCGGGATCGCTTTATTGCCGACCCAAGCGCCATGCAGCGGCTTGGCCACCTGCTTAGCCCTAAAACCGCTGGTAATTTGGCTGCATTGATTGACCCTGACAAAGCCCTGCACTTACCAAGCCAACAGCTGGAATCGGTGCATAAGGAAACCATTTACCTGACGGTGGTGGACAAAGACCGCATGGCGCTTTCACTTATTTATTCGGTGTTTCATAGCTTTGGCAGCGGCATTGCATCTGATAAATTCGGCATCTTACTGCAAAATCGCGGCGCGGGGTTCACGCTGGCCGAGGGCCACCCGAATGAAGCGGCAGGGGGCAAGCGCCCGATGCACACGATCATCCCTGCCATGCTAGAAAAGCGCGGTGAATTTACAATGCCTTTTGGGGTGATGGGCGGGCAATACCAACCCAACGGCCATATGCGTTTTTTGTCTAACATCGCGGATTATGGCATGGACCCGCAAACCGCCATCAGCCTGCCACGCAGTTTTGCCCATGGCGGCGAACTGGCGTTGGAACGCGGGTATAGTGATAAAACGCGCGCGTGTTTGGCCGCGCTTGGCCACAATGTTATCACACCGGAAACCGCAATAGGCGGCGCACAAGCGATTAGAATTGATACCAAGTCTGGTGTGTTAATCGCCGGGTCAGACCCGCGAAAAGACGGCTGCGCCTTGGGGTATTGAGCGCGTGATTAGTTAACACACATCGCCACTTCATACATGACCGGCGCAAAGTTTTTGCACAGCTCGTTGATCCGCCGATTGCGGGTGCGCATTTCTTCCACCCGTAGCATGGCGTGAAAATCATCGCGGCTTTTCCATTGGGAATAATTAGCAATGCGCGTGCGGGCATCGTTAACGTGCAGCGCCGAGGCGATATATCCTGGCTGTTTGGAAATCACCTCACGGCAAGCTGCGCTCAATTCCTCCAACAGGTCTTGGCAGGTTGCGGGGGTCACTTCAAAAGTTGTGATCACAGTTTGAATATTGGTATCGTCGGAAATCGTCAGCATATCTGGCTCCTTTTTCTTCATTATACCGCAAACCAGAAAAAATGGCACCCTGCCAATACGGGGTGCCACAGCTTTTTAAGAAACAGAATCGCTCCGTAACCGCATCTGGATACGCCCTTTGCGAGCGGCGGGCCAATTCACCTTCACCACATCGCCCGCTGCGCCTTGAGTCAGGGTGAAATAGGGGGAATCATAGCGCGTAACATTGGCGCCATCTTGGATCGGCCCAATCGCTGACCAGCCTTCAACACCACGCACTTGCCCGCCAAAAGGCACCTGCGCCGCGTGGGAGTAGCTCCAGCTAATAGCTGCCGCTGATTGCGTTTTATCCACATAAGCCGGGTTTTCGGTATTTTGGTTTATATCAGTATAGCTGTTACCTTGGAATACGATATTCTTGCTCAATGTATGATTGAAGTTTCCGTTAGAGGTGACCACGCTTTCAACACGATCAATGGTGCCACCCGTGGAGATTTCCTTAAATGTATTCCCAACCACAGAAATACCGTCTAAATGATGCCCGTTTCCATAAGGCGCAAGCCGGATAAACGTAAACCACGCCGGAACATCAGCGACCACAAATATGTTTCCGGTAATTGATAAGGAGCCAAATGGCACCGTATTCGCGCCAACATTGCCAAATTTTGCATGCTCGTTGACCACTTCAATAAAACAGTTATCAATGTAATTGCCCGTCACCACGGTATTAGGATTACGGGATGTAAACACAAGCCCCGCCGTACGGTCGCCGCCGGTTATACCATCCCCTTGCCAAAAATGGTTGCCGGTAATCATATGGCCACCCCGCGCCACCACACCAAAATGTTTAAACCGTATGGCCTGATTGTCGCGTACTTTGATATCATTAAAGTTGGTATTAAAAGCAATGGTGGTTCTGTCTTGCGCTACATCGTTGTATTCATTAGAATAAAACTCATTGTTATAAATCGCAATCCCGTAACACCCGGTATTGTAAGA
>JAJRRX010000477.1 GCA_024279075.1 Alphaproteobacteria bacterium
ATGGATGCGCTCGACCCGCACCTTGCGCGCCACGCCCGGCTCCATGTCCACAAGGATCTCGCCCTCGCCCACAATCGGGTGGTAAAGCTGCGAGATCTGGTAGCCTTGGGGCAGGTCGGGGTAGAAGTAGTTTTTCCGGTCAAAGCGCGACATCAGGTTGATTTTGGCTTTTAGGCCAAGGCCGGTGCGCACCGCTTGCTCAACGCAAAATTCGTTGATCACCGGCAGCATACCCGGCATGGCGGCATCCACAAAGGCGACGTTGGAATTCGGCTCCGCGCCAAACTGCGTGCTGGCGCCGGAAAACAGCTTGGCGTTCGAGGCGATCTGGGCGTGCACTTCCAGCCCGATCACCAATTCCCAGTCCTCTTTGGCACCGGCAATCACTTTGGCTTTGGGTTCGGTATAGGCGAGTTCTGTCATGGCTTTGGTTTTCCGCTATTTTGCTTGGCTTCCTTTTAGGCAAAGTGCTTACGGGGGGCAAGGGGCGGCGGAAACGGATTTTTCATACTTATGAACTAGGAACGGGGTGGGAATAAAATTTCGTGGGGAAAAGGATATGATGAAGATGATGGCGCGGCCAGGAAAAGCACTGGTGATATGCTTGCCCTCGGCGGGGTTGGCTATGGGCTTGGCCTATGGGCTTGAATGGCTGCTGGATGCCCCGATTTCGCGTGCAGGCTTGCTGAGCAGTGCTTTGGTGCCTATAATTATCGGCATGCCGGTGATATTTTTTATCGAAGGGCAAAGCATCAAGCTGAAAAACGCGATTATGACGCTGGATCTTGTGCGGGAAGAGGCCGAGGAGCGCGCCAAGCGTGATTCGATGACCGGGCTTTATAACCACCAGCATTTTATGGAGAAAATCCATGAAGGCGGGCGGCGGGATGATGGCTCTCTGATCATCCTCGACATCGACCATTTCAAGAACATCAATGATAGTTATGGCCATGCGCAGGGTGACGAAGCGCTTATCCGTGTGGTGGCTGCGGTGCGCAAAGCGGTGCGGGCCAATGATGTGGTGGGCCGCATAGGCGGCGAGGAATTTGCGGTGTTTTTGCTGGATGCCAATAAGGAAGAGGCCAGAAAGGTTGCCGCCCGCATTCGACAAACCGTTGAGAATATTGAGTTTATCCCTGAAGACGGGGTGAAGGCCCCGCTCACGGTCAGTGTTGGTGTGGCAATGAAAAACGAGATGGACAACGTGGTGGGGGCGATGAAACTGGCGGATATGCGGATGTATAAGGCCAAGCAAAGTGGCCGCAACCAGGTGGTGGATAGCGGGCTGGAAGCCGAAGTTTTTGACCTTGCGCGGGGGACACAAGGGTAGGGTGGTTTTTTACCCCACCTCTAGCGGTGCGTGGAAATCACGCACCCTACCCGAGAATGCGCCCTGCGATCTCGCGTGTGTTTTTAGACAGGGTTTCCACTGCCAGAACCCGCTCTAAAGCCGCGCGCATTTGGGCCTGTCGCTCGTCACTATATTGCCGCCAGCTTTCAAAGGCGGTGGCCATGCGAGCGGTGATTTGCGGGTTTATAGGGTCGAGCTTGATCAGCCAATCGGCGACCAGCTCATAGCCCGCGCCTGAAGGGTCATGGAAGCCCGCGATATTGCCCATGGCAAAGGCCCCCATCAGGGCGCGGAAGCGGTTGGGGTTTTTCCAGTTGAAATCGGGGTGGCTGGTAAGGGCGCGCACGGTTTCCACTGCGGTTTCCGGCGCGGCACGGGTGGCTTGCACGCCAAACCATTTATCCAGCACCAGTGGTTCGTGTTTCCATTGGGAATGAAAGGCTTGCAGGGCGGCCTCGCCTTTGCCTTTGGAAACCAGCAACCCGAGGGCGGGGAGCTTTTCGGTCATGTTTTCTGCAGTGTCATACTGGGCTTGAGCGCTCGCCGCATCCTCCTCCAGCGCGGTGAGCCAAGAGAGCACCCGCATGCGCAGGCTGCGCTTTCCGGCGGCATCGGCATCGGGCGAGTAGGCCCCCGGTGTGGCCATATCAGCGTAAAGCCCTGCCAAATCGCCTTCCAGTTTCCGCGCCATGGCGATGTTCATCACTTCGCGTGCATGGTGGATGGCGACAGGGTCCGGCGTGCCGCCGCCCTCAAGGATTTTGCGGGCCACTTCGGCCTCGCCCGGAATGCCGGTGGCAATGGCGCGATATGCCGGCGCAAGGCTGGCATCGCGCGCGGTTTTACCCATGGCGGTCAGGAATACGCCTTCAATATGGGCCGGGTCTTGCGGCAGCTCGGCGAGGATATCCAGCGCGTAATCTCGGCCCGCCTGCCAGCGATTGAAGGCATCGGTATCATGCGCCAGAAGGTAGGCGCGCAGGCTGTTATCAAGGCTTTGCTCCAGCACCACGGGGGCAGAAAACCCGCGCAGGACAGAGGCGATGGGGGGCATATGCAGGCCTGTGAACTCAAAGCTTTGTTCGGTTTGCGTTAGCTCCAGCACTTGCGTGGCCACGGCCTCGGTGCCATCAGGATAAAGCAAGCCCACAGCCACGGGGATGTGGCGGGCGGCGGTGTCGGTTTCATCCGGCATGCGCTGGCTGAGGGTCAGGGTGTAGGTGCCGTCGGCATAGTTGTCTTTCACCCTCACACGCGGGGTGCCCGCCAGCGTATACCAGAGCGCAAATTGGCTGAGGTCGCGGCCCGTTATGTCCTCAAACACCTTGATCCAGTCTTCAATGGTGCAGGCTTGGCCGTCATGGCGATCGAAATAAAGGTCGGTGGCTTTGCGGAAGTCCGCTGCCCCCACCAGCGTGCGCAACATGCCCACTACCTCGGCGCCTTTTTCATAAACCGTGGCTGTATAGAAATTGTTGATTTCCACATAGTGGTTCGGGCGGGGTGGGTGGCTGAGCGGGCCGGCATCCTCGGCAAATTGCCGCCCGCGCAGGGTCATCACATCCTCGATACGCTTCACGGCTTCATCGCGCATGGTTTTGGTGAAATGCTGGTCGCGAAACACGGTCAGGCCCTCTTTCAGGCAAAGCTGGAACCAGTCGCGACAGGTGATACGGTTGCCTGTCCAGTTATGGAAATACTCGTGGGCAATCACGCTCTCGATGCGCTCATAGTTCATATCTGTCGCGGTTTCGGGGCTGGCCAGCACCAGCGAGGAGTTGAACACGTTCAGCCCCTTGTTTTCCATCGCGCCCATGTTGAAGTCATCCACCGCAACGATGTTAAACAGGTCAAGATCGTATTCGCGCCCATAGGCCTCCTCGTCCCATTTCATGGAGCGTTTGAGGCTGTCCATCGCATAGGCGCATTTGCCCTCGTCACCGGCACGCACCCAGATATTGAGCGCCACATCGCGGCCCGAGGCGGTGGTGAAGCTATCAGAATGGGCCACGAGATCACCCGCGACGAGCGCAAACAGGTAGGCGGGCTTGGGCCACGGGTCGTGCCACTCGATAAAGCCCTCGCCTTGGGAGACCTCGTTGCCGTTGCTTAAGCGCACGGGCTGGTCGCCGTGGATGCGCACGGTGAAGGTGGTCATTACGTCTGGGCGGTCAAGGTAATAGGTGATGCGGCGAAAGCCCTCGGCCTCGCACTGGGTGCAATACATGCCGTTTGACATGTAGAGGCCGTCAAGCGAGGTGTTGGCCTCGGGGTTGATCTCGACCTCGCATTCCCACGTAAAACCCTCGCCAAGCAGAGCCTCGGGAAGATCAACGCCTGTCGCGTCGGGGTTCAGGTCCACCGGCTCACCGTTGATTTTAGCCCAGTTCAGGGCCATGTCTGCGCCATCTAGCCGTAGAGCGCGGGTGCTGGCGGCAGGGTTAGCCTTGAACTCGATTTTGGCGATGACGGTGGTTTTGGTTGGATGGAGGTGGAAGTCGAGCGCCACATTTTCAATCAAGTAGGCGGCGGGGGTGTAATCCTCAAGGCGGATGGTTTGGTCGGTCATTTTGGCGCTCCTTTGTTGGGGCTACCCTAGTGGGTTTTCGGGTAATGTAAAACATTGAATGAGAGGGAGGGCGGGGGTGGCTTGCCTTGGGTGGGCTTGCTAATTATGTGGGTAATATTTCTTAAAGTTGTGTGTTCTGTCGAAAAAGATGCCATAGCTAGAAACACAATTAGATTCCTAGGTATCTAGTTATGTAGAAGCTCTGATATAATCTATGATAACAATGTGATAGGGTGAAATATATAAGCCGGAAAGTATGGGAAAGTGGACAGGTTTCACACCACCCGCAGCCGCCGGTGCCAATTTTCGGCTTGTGTTTCCTATGGGAAACATTATTGATGTAGACCATCGTATACCAAGGAGCGCACATGTCTGGATTTGTCGAAATTTCTGGGTTGAAAGTGGCTGCAGAGCTACACGAGTTTGTGCAAAATGAAGCGCTTAAAGGGCTTGATTTGCCCGATTTCTGGCACGCGTTTGCGGCCCTGCTCCGCGATCTCACGCCCAAAAACCGCGCGCTTCTCGCCCATCGTGTCACGCTTCAGGCGCAGATTAATGCGTGGCATCAAGCCCCTGAGGGCGATTATGCCGATTTCCTGAGCGATATTGGCTATTTGGAGCCAAAACCCGCGCCTTTCGGCATTGAAACCACCAATCTGGACCCCGAAATCGCCAGTATCGCCGGCCCGCAGCTGGTGGTGCCGATCACCAATGCCCGCTTTGCCCTCAACGCCGCCAATGCCCGCTGGGGCAGCCTTTATGATGCGCTTTATGGCACCGATGCTTTGGGCGAGCAGCCGATAAAAGGCCCGTTTGACCCAGCCCGCGGCGCGCGGGTTATTGCTTGGGCCAAGGGCTTTCTGGATAAAGCGGTGCCATTGGCGGGGGGCAGTTGGGCCGATGTAACTGCACTTGAACCACAGGGTGAAATGCTGTTGATCAATGGCGATACGGGGCTGGCGGACCCGTCGCAATATGTGGGCTTTGCTGAAGGGCGGGTAATTCTGCGTAATAACGGGCTGCATATTCAGATACTGCAAGACGCCAGCGCGCCTGTGGCGGCGCTTGATAGGGCAGGGATCTCCGACATTATTCTGGAATCCGCTCTGTCCAGCATTATGGATTTCGAGGATTCCGTGGCTTGTGTGGATGCCGAGGATAAGGTCCTCGCCTATCGCAACTGGCTGGGGCTGATGAGGGGCGACCTGACCCACGAAATGCAAAAGGGCGGCAAATCATTTGTGCGGCGGTTGGCAGAGGATGTGGCCTACACCGATGCCAGCGGCCAGCCCGCCAAGCTCAAGGGCCGCGCTTTGATGCTGGTGCGAAATGTCGGGCACCTCATGACCACCCCCGCCATAACGCTGGATGGCGAAGAGGTGTTTGAAGGGCTGATGGATGCCATGCTCACCGTGCTCTGTGCCATGCATGACACGGGGGCGAACGCCTCCCAAGGCTCGATTTATGTGGTGAAGCCCAAGATGCACGGGCCAGACGAAGTGGCCTTTACTGACGATATTTTCAGCCGCGTGGAAGATGTGCTCGGCCTAGCGCGCCACACTGTGAAAATCGGCATTATGGATGAGGAGCGGCGCACATCGGTAAATCTGCGCGCCTGCATCAAGGCAGCGCATAACCGCGTGGCCTTTATTAATACCGGCTTTCTGGACCGCACAGGCGATGAGATTCATACCTCGATGGAAGCGGGGGCAATGGTGCGCAAGGGCGAAATGGCCCATACCAAGTGGATTGCAGCGTATGAGGATAACAACGTCGATGCGGGCTTGGAATGCGGGCTACAAGGCCGGGCGCAAATCGGCAAGGGCATGTGGGCCGTGCCCGATAATATGGAAGTTATGCTGATCAAAAAGCTGGCCCACCCCAAGGCAGGGGCAAATTGCGCTTGGGTGCCAAGCCCTACGGCGGCCACGCTGCACGCCACGCATTACCACGAGATTGATGTGATTGCCGTGCAAAACCGCCTGAAAGTTGCAGGGCCTCGGGCGCAAATGGCGGATTTGCTGACCATCCCGCTCGCCACCCAAAACTGGAGTGTGGACGAGATTATTGCGGAAATCGAGAATAATGCCCAAGGTATTCTCGGCTATGTCGTGCGCTGGATCGACCAAGGCATTGGTTGTTCCACCGTGCCGGATATCCATGATATCGGCTTGATGGAAGACCGCGCCACCTGCCGGATTTCCTCCCAACACCTCGCCAACTGGCTGCACCACGGGGTGGTGGACAAGGCCGAGATCAGGGCCGCTTTTGAACGCATGGCAGCGGTGGTGGACCAACAAAACGCGGGCGATCCGCTCTACACGCCGATGGCGCCGGGCTTTGAAGGCATTGCCTTCACTACCGCGCTTGATCTGGCACTCAAAGGCGCGGAGCAGCCTTCGGGCTATACCGAGCCGCTGCTCCACGCCGGAAGGCTCAAACGTAAGCTAACGTAGATAAGGCGCGATCGTATCGAGCAAGGCCAGTCGCTGTTTGCGCATGTCTTCAAGGTGGAAATCATCGGTTGGCTCCACGTTGGTTTCAGCACGGTGAATATCACGGTTGATCTCGTGATAATCGTCAAACAGTTTGGCAAAATGCGCGTCGGACGTTTTCAGCTCATGCATCTTTTCCACGGCTTGTGGAAACTGCTCTGCGAGTTCATTGGGGGTGTTTGCCATATAATTTCTCCCTTATTTATATGTTGCCCCTATAATGTGAGGCGATTTGATGCCGCACGCCTTGATCTGCCGCAAATAGAGGCGCATATTTCAGACAAAGGAGATTATTATGAGGCGCCCCATCGTTGGCATAATCGGCAATTTTAAGTTGCTGGATGAGGACTACCCCGTGCAAAGCGTAGGGGTGATGAACATTGATGCGGTGGCGCAAGTGGCGGATGCGCTGCCCTTCATCGTGCCTGCCATGCCGAGCATTGGCAGTGTCGAGGAGGTGGCGGCGGCCTGTGATGGCTTTGTGTTTACCGGCGGGCGGCCCAATGTCCACCCCTGCCACTACGGCGAAGAGGCCACCGAGGCCCACGGGGCGTTTGATATGGATCGCGATAATCTCACCCTGCCGCTGATCCGGCATTGTGTGGAAGTCGGTAAGCCGATCCTTGGTATCTGCCGAGGCTTTCAGGAATTCAACGTCGCCTTTGGCGGCACGCTGCACCCCGAAATTCGGGAGCTTCCGGGCCGGATGAACCACCGGATGCCGGTTGATGGCACCATCGACGAGAAATTCGCCCACCGCCACAAGGTGTCGCTGCTTTACGGCGGGAAATTCGCCGAGGTGTTTGGCGCGGCCGAGGTGGTTGTTAACTCCCTGCACGGCCAAGGCATCTGCCAACCCGGCCCACGCGTGGTGGTGGAAGGCCGCGCAGAGGATAACACGCCGGAAGCGATTTATATTGAGGGGGCCGAGGCCTTTTCCCTCGCCGTGCAATGGCACCCCGAATATAACGCGGCGCATGACGAGGTTTCGCGGCCTTTGTTTGAGGCCTTCGGGGCGGATATGCGGCGGGTGATTGCGCTGGAGGGGTGAGATTTCCAAAAATTGAGGGTTCAATATTATGACCGTTATTCTCGTTGATAAAGCCAACCCTGATCACGATCTCCAACTGGCTAACCGAGTATGGGATTGTGTTGTAACAAATTTGGAACGGGAACACGTTTTTAGTCCGGCCGAGATTGAGCTATTGGGGATAGGCACCGTCGGGCAACTTGACCATGCTGAAGCGCAAACTATGGCTAAAGTATTGCGAAAAAAGCTTATTCCAAGGGTGGGAGGCAAAATGTATTTGTTCTTGGATGGGCGCGTTGGCGGTATAGATGAAAATGGACAGGGCTTCAGCCTTGATACACCTTATCATTTCGTCAGCCACATCTCGAAAGAAGCGCTGCTAAAGCTGTAATGGTTCGTTAGCAGGTCGAAAGGTTTTAATGTGTTGTAGCAACGTAGGGTGTGTGCTCTGCACGCACCCTACGGATTTGTAGGGTGGGGTTTTACCCCACCACCTATTCCCACCGCCACAACGCCGGTATAAACCGATACGCCGCACCTTCCTTCACCACATTCCCCACACCGGGGAAGGGGAAGTGGTAGCCGAGCACTGCCATTTTATCCGTCGCCGCCATATCAAGCAGCCGCTTTCGAGTGCTCACCGTGGCTTCAGGGTCCATATCCACCGACCCAATCCATTCGGGGTGCTCAAAATTCAGGTAGGCCCGCCGAGAGCTGTCGGCCAGCACCAGAAGCTGCTCGCCAGCGCTCTCGATATGCAGCGACATATGCCCGAGCGTATGCCCCGGCGAGGCGATCATGGTGATGCCGGGGGCAACCTCATGGCCATCTTCGGCCATCGTAAGCTGCTCCTGAATCGGGGTCATCGAATTAACCGCGCCCACCACAAGCTGCTGCATGCTTTCGGGCACTTCATCCACGCGGCCCGCTTTCATCCACCAGTCAAACTCAAACGCGCCGGTTATATATTCGGCATC
>JAJRRX010000478.1 GCA_024279075.1 Alphaproteobacteria bacterium
CCTTCTTTCGCAAGCAGCAAAGCCCCCCAACCGCCGGGGCCGGGATTGCCCGAGCAGGCGCCATCTGTGTAGATGAAAAGCTCAGCCATAATAAGCGTAAAGCAAGGCGGCAATGGCGATGACGCCGGAATAAACCCGCAAAGACAGCCACCATTTGGGGGCAAGACCGCGCGCAATAAAAATGAGATCAAACCCCAACATGCCAGCGATTCCGATGGCGTAGGGCAGAACAGGAGTTGGAGAAATAGAAGCTCCGAAGGCGGCAAACGGCGGCACGATGGCGATAAGGGCATCAAGGATGGTTGCGCGCTTGGCGGCAAACCCCCAATAAACGCCGCCGAGCATCCCGAGATAGATTGCGCCGTATGAGTTTAGCACCGTAAACGGGTCGGCCCAATAAGCGCGGGGCGGGGTTATCAGGCCAGCCAGCGCCGCAGCGGCATAGATAAACGGGAGGATCAGGACACCGCCAAACAGGGCGGGAAGGGCGGGGACGGGTTTCATGCAGGTTCTCTTAATATGCGCGGTACCTTGAAGGCGATATTCTCGGTCGCGGTTTCAACAATCTCAACCTGCAATGTATAGCGGGCGCGAAAGGCATCCAAGACCTCGTTTATCAACACTTCGGGAGCAGAGGCCCCTGCTGTGATGCCGATAGCGTGAGCGCCGTCCAGCGCTCGCCAGTCAATATCCTTCGCGCGCTCCACCAGTTGCGCATAGGCGCAGCCGGATTTCTCGCCAACCTCCACCAAGCGGCGGGAGTTGGAGGAGTTGGGCGCGCCGATGACCAAAAGCGCGTCAATTTTGGGTGCGATTTCGCGCACCGCAGCTTGGCGGTTGGTGGTGGCGTAGCAGATATCCTCTTTGCGCGGGCCGATGATGGCCGGAAAGCGGGCTTTCAGCGCGGCGATAATATCGGCGGCGTCATCCACGCTGAGCGTAGTTTGGGTGATGAAAGCGATGCGGGTTGGGTCCTCAGGCGTGACCTTGGCCACATCCTCCACTGTCTCCACCAAAAGCACCGCGCCCTCGGGCAATTGCCCCATAGTGCCAACGGTTTCAGGGTGGCCCGCATGGCCGATCATAATCATTTGCAGCCCGTCTTGATGGTGGCGCTCGGCCTCCATATGAACCTTGGTCACCAGCGGGCAGGTGGCATCTACATATAGCATATTGCGGCGCGCTGCCGCCTCGGGCACCGATTTGGCAACCCCGTGCGCCGAGAAGACAACGGGGCGGTCATCGGGGCAGTCTTCCAGGCTTTCAACAAAAACCGCACCCTTGTCTCGCAAGCCATCGACCACGTATTTGTTGTGCACTATTTCGTGGCGCACAAATACCGGCGCACCCCATTTCTCCAGCGCCAATTCAACCACTTTAATGGCGCGATCCACCCCCGCGCAAAACCCGCGCGGGGCGGCCAAATATATGGTCAGGTCTGGCTTCATAGGCTTTCGGTTTCTTCAAAAGCGCCCATGCCGCTATCGGGGCGGGTTGGGCGGCCAACAACATCACGCAATTCATCTAACTCGATGAAATTATCGCATTGGCGGCGTAGCTCGTCAGCGATCATCGGCGGGCTGGAGCGGATGGTAGAAACCACCGAGACTCGCACGCCTTGGCGCTGAAGGCTTTCCACCACAGGCCGGAAATCGCCGTCGCCCGAGAAGATCACAATGTGATCGACATTCGGGGCCAGTTCCATTGCGTCTACTGCAAGCTCGATATCCATATTGCCTTTGATTTTCCGCCGACCCATGGAATCAGTAAATTCCTTGGCTGGCTTGGTGCGCATATGGTAGCCGTTATAATTCAACCAATCGACCAGCGGCCGAATGGGGGAATATTCTTCATTCTCCAAAAGCGCCGTATAATAGAACGCCCGCAATAGCTTGCCGCGCCGCATAAATTCTGTGCGCAGGAGTTTGTAATCGATATCAAAACCCAGCGCTTTGGCGGCTGCGTAAAGATTGGACCCGTCAATGAACAGCGCTAGCCGTTCGTCACGATAAAACATAGGTAAATGACCTTTTTAACAAGAAAATACTTGTGCGAATGAATAGTTATATGACCTATACACTAGCGCACAATGGCTGAAATGGGAAATAAGCAAGAATGATCAGTAAACAAGAGCAAAAATATGCCGAAATGTCGCGTATCGGATATGTAGCGCTGGGGTCAAACTTGCAAAGCGCAACCAGAACATCCTTGGAAATGGTTAACGAGGCGCTGGGGTTGTTCGCGGGTGCAGCAATTCGAATCATCCAGCAAAGCCAGTGGTATAGCGCGCCGTCCTTCCCTGCAGGGCATGGGCCGGATTATGTGAACGGTGTTGTGGAGATTGAGAGCGATATGCCGGCAGAGGCCGTTTTGACCGCGCTTCACGATATCGAGAGCCGGCTCGGGCGGACCCGCTCACACCGCTGGGCGGCGCGGGTAGTGGACCTCGATTTGCTGGCGTTTGCGGAGCAGGTTATGCCGAATCGCGCTGTATTCATACAGTGGCAAGGCTTGGATTTGGCAGCGCAAATGCAAGCCACACCGAAGGAGTTGATTTTGCCACACCCGCGCTTACAAGACCGTGCATTTGTGCTCAAACCACTGGTGGAAATAGCGCCGGACTGGCAGCATCCGGTATTAGGGCAAACGGCGCGGGAGATGCTGGCAGCGCTGCCTGCCTCAGCTCGTAATGAAATCCGGCCAATTTAGCCGTTTTCCCTTGTATTTACCTCTGTGTGCCATTACATAGCGGATTCTTCGGGTCCCCTAATTGAATGGAGCAGATCGCATGGCACGCGTAACGGTAGAAGATTGCATTGATAAAGTCGCCAACCGCTTTGAGCTGGTTGTGCTGGCCGCCCACCGCGCGCGCGAAATCTCCGCTGGTGACCCTATTACGGTTGACCGTGATAACGACAAAAACCCAGTGGTGGCTTTGCGTGAAATCGCGGAAGAAACCATAACCGCTGAAGCGCTACGTGAGGCCGCCGTGGGCGAGCTGCAAGACCATAACGAAGTAGACGAGCCGGAAGAGGATTCCATGCCGCTTCTGATGGAAAAAGACAGCCCGGACGCGCCGGCCGAGGACGATATGTCCGAGGAAAACATGCTGCGCGCTTTGATGGAAGCCCAAAGCCCGAGCTGACCTCTGGGAGGGCCAATGAGTGATCACCGCTGACGATCTGATCGCAAAGGTCCAGTCCTATAATCCGAAATCAGACGCGGAGCTAATCCGGCGCGCTTTTGCCTTTGGGCAAGAGGCGCATGAAGGGCAGTTTCGCAAATCTGGTGAACCATATTTCACACACCCTGTGGCTGTGGCGATGCTGCTAACCGAGGTCATGCTTGATGATGCCACCATCGTAACAGCGCTGCTGCATGACACGATCGAGGACACCAAGGCGACCTATCAACAGGTGGTCAATCTATTTTCCCCTGAAATCGCGCAGTTGGTCGACGGGGTGACCAAGCTTACAAATTTAGAGCTTTCCAGCGTTGAAACCAAACAGGCGGAAAACTTCCGTAAACTGTTGATGGCCATGTCAAAAGACCTGAGGGTGTTGCTGGTAAAACTGGCCGACAGGCTGCATAATATGCGCACCATTCGCTCGATGAGCAAGGATAAGCAGCGGCAGAAAGCCTTTGAGACCATCGAGATTTATGCGCCCTTGGCGGGGCGCATGGGCATGCAGTTTATCCGCGAAGAGCTGGAAGACCTGTGTTTTCGAGTACTCAACCCAGAGGCGCGTAATTCGATTATGCGGCGGTTCATAAACCTCAGTAAAGAGAATGACGATCTGATCCCGCGCATCACCGAAGATATCCGTGTGGCGCTGCATAATTCCGGCATTGAGGCGCGGGTGACAGGGCGGGAAAAACGACCCTATTCGATTTGGCGAAAAATGGAGGAGAAAAAAGAGCCGTTTAGCCGTTTATCGGACATTTATGCTTTTCGGATTATTACGGATACTGTGCAAGATGCTTACATTGCGCTCGGCGCGGTGCACCAACGCTGGAACGCTGTTCCAGGGCGGTTTAAGGATTATATTTCACAACCCAAATCCAACGGTTATCGCTCTATCCACACCACGGTTTCGGGGCGTAATGCTAAGCGGGTGGAGGTGCAGATACGCACCCGAGAAATGCACCAAGTGGCCGAAAGCGGTGTGGCAGCACACTGGTCTTATCGGGATGGCGAGCGGGCTGAAAACCCCTTTGCGGTGGACCCGTTCCATTGGCTGCGCTCGCTCGCTGAGCGCTTTGAAGCCTCTGAAAACCCTGATGAATTTTTGGAGCATGTGAAACTCGAAATGTTTCAGGACCAAGTGTTTTGCTTTACCCCCAAGGGCGAGGTTATCAAGCTGCCGCGCGGGGCGTCTCCGATTGATTTTGCCTATGCCATTCACACGCGCATCGGTGATTCATGCGTGGGGGCTAAGGTGAACGGCCAGCGGGTGCCGCTTTGGACAAAACTCAGGAATGGCCAATCGGTTGAAGTGATCCGCGCTGAGGGGCAGCGGCCGCAGCCAAGCTGGGAAGATATGGTGGTAACGGGGCGCGCGAAATCAGCGATTCGGCGTTATATGCGGGATGAGCACCGTGATGCGCATATCCGGTTGGGCCGAGAAATTGCGCGGGTTTCCCTAGGCCGCGTTGGTAAAAAACCCACAGATAAGGCGTTGGAAACGGCCGCCAAGCTGTTTAACCTCGCCAGTGACGAAGCCCTGTTAGCCGAAATTGGCTCGGCGCAAATAAGTGGCTCGGAACTTGTGCAAACGCTTTATCCAGAACTGGTTAAGTCAGGGGTTTCGGCTGGCCCCGGGCCGGATGAGGACCGCGTGATCGGCCTGCAACCCAACCAATCCGCCGCGCCCGCGCCGTGCTGTTCGCCGGTGCCCGGCGAGCGTATTGTCGGCATTGCCATGCCGGGGCGCGGTGTGCTTATTCATGTGATTGACTGCCCGATACTGGAAAAATTCGAGGGCAATGACCGCCGCTGGGTAGACCTGCGCTGGACCCCGGATTCAAGCCTCGCTTGCAATGAAACCAAAATCGAAGTGGCGATGGTTAATGATGCCGGGGTGCTTGGCCGCATCTGCACTTTGGTTGGCGAGCATCGCTCAAATATCGTCAACATAGATTTTACCGCCCGTAAGCCAGATTTTTACCGAATTCGGCTAGACATTATGGTGCGAGATATTGAACATCTCACCAACGTAGAAACCGCCCTCAATGCAGATTCGGATGTGGCTGAGGTTATCCGCTTTCGGGATACCAGCTTATGTGAATTGGCCAAGCAGGATGGCGGGGATAGTTAAGGGGTAAACCAATGGTTTTCAAGCGCCGCGATAAACTGCACTGGGTTGAGACCCTGCGCAGCTATATCCTGCCCCGCGCGGGGTGGTGGCGCACGCTTAAATACCTTGGCCATAGGCTTAGGCGCATTCCTGATAGCCCGACGCGAATTGCGCG
>JAJRRX010000479.1 GCA_024279075.1 Alphaproteobacteria bacterium
GCGCCCAAGCTCAAAGATCAACTCCGCCCCGAGCTTTACTTCCGCCTTGCCAGTATGGAAATTATGGTGCCAACCCTGCGCGAACGCGGTGAGGATACTTTGGTGCTGTTCTCCCGTTTCACCCAGCTTTTTGCTGAGGAATATGGCATAGATGCGCCCGAGATTTCAGCAACAGATGCCGCCAACCTACTCAAAGCGCAATGGCCCGGTAATATCCGGCAGTTGCAAAACCTCGCCGAGCGGGTGGTGATGCAAAGCCAGCATGGCCCTGATGAGGTGAGCAAGCTACTGGCAAGTGCCGCTGACGAGCCAAGCAATGAAACCCCGGGCGAAAAGCCCTTAAAGGAACATGTGGAGGCGTTTGAGCGCATGCTGATTGATAACGCTTTGCGCCGCCATACCGGCTCTGTGGCCAAGGTGATGGAGGAGTTGGTATTGCCGCGCCGGACGCTGAACGAAAAAATGGCGAAATACGGCCTCAGCCGCGCAGATTACCTTTAGGCAAAAAAAACGCGCTCTAAAACAAGGGCGCGTTTCATCATTTTCTATGCGCCTAGCGCGTGTAGTTATAATTCGAAATCACACATACGTTCACGCCAAATTTCTTTAGCTCTTGGCCGTTGCTAAACCGTGCTTTGAAATCATAAATGCAGGCGCCTGTGCCATCATCAAAGTTGATCGTGGTTGTGCGGCCTGATGCCAGCACCGTAGTTGGCCCGAGCTGCTCTGGCCCCCAGCTGCTCATCTGGCTATTTGACGCGAAAAAATGGGTCATTGTCATGCCGGTGCTATTATTAATATTCACCACGCGGTTGCGGCTATCGCCCATATTGGTGGCCATATTGCCACCTGTTGTTTCACAGGCTGAAAGCGCAAGCAGGCCCACAAATGCAAATGCAATTTTTTTCATCGTTAACTCCACTGTATTGTTAAAACTGATACACGGATCGTTACATGGTGTTACAGTTGTGTCAAATATTTTTCAGCCAGGTCACGGGCTTAGCGCTGTTTCCAAATCGCCATACCCTGTAAAACGCCGCTCAAAAACCAGCCCAAGCTGCGCTGCGGCGGCTTTGGCGGCCTTGGTTAAACCTGCATCTTCCGTCTGCGCCAAATAGACCAGTTTTTCGTAATTGCCAAAATACATATCGCGCAATTCGGGGTGTTTATCCAAGCCCATCGGCTTCCAGACAAAGGCCTCGAACTGGCGCGCCAAAAAATCAGTTAGATAAAAACTGGTCACTTCGCCCTGCGCTGCAAACGCATCATTACCTTCGAAAAACGAATAGCAATGCGGGCCAGAAATCATCTCTACCCCGAGCTTTTCACAACGTGTGGCCAGCAGCCCGCCGGTGCCACAATCGGCATAGGCTACAAATATTCGCTCATACTTCTCGCGCGCGGTGTTCACTGCCGCTTCTACCGCATCAGGGATTTTCTCTGGTCGCAGGTGCAGATCGGCTGGCAGGCATATCAACTCCATATGCTGCCAGTTGTTCAGCTTAATCAGCGCCAACACCTCGCGGGCCAGCGCGCCACAAGCAATGATCAGGGTTTGCATTATACTTGGTTATGCTTGCGCGCCATAAATTCTTTGGCGGTTTCTACCGCCACGGCAGCGTCGCGGCAATAGGCGTCCGAGCCGATGGCCTTGCCGAACTCCTCGTTCAGCGGCGCGCCGCCCACAAGCACGATGTAATCATCGCGTATCCCCTGCTCTATCATGGTATCAATCACGATTTTCATATAGGGCATGGTGGTGGTCAAGAGCGCCGACATGCCAAGAATATCGGCCTTTTCCCGCTTCAGGGCGTCGATATAATCTTCCACAGGGTTGTTGATCCCGAGGTCGATAATCTCGAACCCCGCCCCTTCCATCATCATGGCCACAAGGTTTTTGCCGATATCATGGATATCGCCCTTCACCGTGCCTATCACCATTTTGCCAAGCTGCGGCGCGCCGGTTTCCACCAGCAGCGGCTTGAGGATCACCATCCCCTTTTTCATCGCGCCCGCCGCCAGCAGCACTTCGGGCACAAACAGGATCCCATCGCGGAAATCAATGCCCACAATGCGCATGCCCTCGACCAGAGCTTTGGTCAGAATGTCATAGGGCGTCCAGCCCCGCTTGAGCAGGATATGCACGCCTTCGGCAATTTCA
>JAJRRX010000480.1 GCA_024279075.1 Alphaproteobacteria bacterium
TTAGCCCTCAGAGGCGGCCTTGATAATGCCGCCAAAATCGGCCGCTTTAAGCGAAGCTCCACCAACAAGCCCACCATCAACATTGGAAACCGCAAAGATTTCTGCGGCATTGGAGGGCTTGACCGAGCCACCATAAAGCAGTCGGAAATCATCAAAGGCGGCGGGGTGGCTTTTGGCCAGCTCGGCGCGCATAAAATCATGCATTTCGGCGATATCTTCCAGCGTTGGCACCAGACCGGTGCCAATAGCCCAAACCGGCTCATAGGCCACCACGGTGTTCTCGCCCGTCGCGCCCGCTGGCACAGATCCGGCAAGCTGCCCACCAACGATGTCGAGCGCTTTGCCTGCTGTCCGCTCGGCCTCTGTTTCACCCACGCAAATCACCGCAATCAGCCCAGCACGCCAAGCCGCTTCGGCCTTGGCGTTTACGTCAGCATCGCTTTCCCCATGGTCTGCGCGGCGCTCGGAATGGCCTACAAGCACGGCACTCGCCCCCGCATCGGCCAAAATTTCAGCCGAAATATCACCGGTATGGGCGCCAGAAGCATTGGCGTGGCAATCCTGCCCGCCGACCTTAACCGTGTTGCCAACAGCCGCCATGGCCGAAATCAGCGTGGCGGGGGGGCAGATGAGCACGTCACAATCCGGCGCGGGGTAAGCGGCCTCTAGTGCTTCGATCTCAGCCAAAGCGGCCTTAACCCCGTTCATTTTCCAATTACCAGCGGCGAGTTTTCTACGTCCCATAAGTCTTCCTTTTTTAATTGGCGTCGAGTGACGCTTTGGCCCATTCACAGGCCGCGTCCGGATCATCCAGTGCGGCTTCGGGCAATGTCCAATAGTTCATATGCCCTTGCTTGCCGTCTTTCTTATCATAGGTAAACAGCTTACCCCCTGCGGCGTCTAGCCGCTCGGCCAAGGGGCCAGACGCCTTGATATAAAGCCGCCCATCTTGGCGCATCATCGAGAATATTTTGCCATTGGCATAAATGGAAAGCCCGCCCATCATTTTACGGGTGGTGATCTCGCCAACCTCGGCAAACAGGTCCTTCACAAATTCGATTTCCTCGTCACCTACGCTCATGGTTTTCTCCTTTTGGCAGCGGCTTTCTGCGCGGGGACCATGGATAGCGCCATCCATTCGCGCGCCTCGTCGGGGTCGTCGAGCGCTGAGTCAGGCAAGGACATCAAGCCCGGAATGACCCGCTCGCCGGTTTTGGTTTCATAGGAAAACGGCACCGATCCCGCCTCGTCAAAACGTGGGCGCAGGGCCTTGTCAGATTTCATAAAAACCGTATCGCCGAAGATCACGGCAAACATCGCGTCGTCTATATAAAGCGAGGTGCCGCCAAACAGGCGGCCGGTGCGAATGGGCCCGTGGCCGGAAAAAAGATCAGTGATATGTGCCAAAAATTCAGGATCAGCGGCCATTACATGCCTGCGAACTTCACCGATTCCCCGCAGCCGCAAGCTTCGGTCACGTTGGGGTTTTTGAACTCGAACCCGCTTTCCAGCAGCGAAGTGGTATAGTCGATCTGGGTGCCAAACAGGAACATCTGCGCCATCGGGGCGATCATCACCCGCGCGCCGTCTTGCTCGATCACTTCGTCGTTTGGGTCAATGTCATCAACATAATCCATGGTGTATTCCATGCCCGCACAGCCGCCTTTTTTGACGCCAATACGCAGGCCCTTTTTATCGCCAGACTGCATGAGCTTGGTGATCTGCTTGGCGGCGGTTGGTGTCATCGAAACGGCGGCTTTGCCTGGAATGCTGAACATATTATTCCCCTTTGTTACCTCTTATTTAGGCGCTTTGAAGCCTCAAAACAAGCCTCATGCGATCAATTTACGCAGGGCCAGCACACCCGCTGATACTGCGATCACCCAACCAAAACTCATGAGCGTGCCGATGATAACATATTCAGAGACGCCGCGGTCCTCTTTGGCGCTGCTAAAGCGCAGCACCGATTTGGCGGCGAGCAGGAAGCCGATGTTTTGTGGCTGGCCGGAAAGGATGAACAGATATGCCAGCGCACGCTCCAGATTGCCGATAATAGCACCCGCTTTGGGCAGGCCTTCGGGGGCATCCACAGAGAGGGGCTTCATGAAAAGGCCAATAAAATAGCCGCCCGCGCGGGTGGCGAGCACTAATCCGCCGGAGAGTAGCATCATCAAGGGCAGGGCGGGCACCCAGCTTTCAGGCAGGGTTGATAGCCATGCGGGCGGGGTGCCGAGCATGCCGTAATCTTGCCAAATACCTTGACTGTAGAGCGCTGGAAACTGGGTGGCGGCCACAAGGATGGCGGCGACGTGCAAAAATTGATCAAGCAGAAGTGACCGCCAGCCATTGGCCGGCCAATAGGTTTTAACGGCGTCAAATAGTAGGTGGCTGGCAGCAACGGCCAGCACCACCCATTGCCCAGTAAACCCAAGTGCTGCATAACTCAGGGCCGCCACAATGGTGACATGTAACAGCAACACCAGCGGGTTTCGTTTTTGCACTACCATCCAGTTGGTTTGAAAGGCAAAATCAGCTAGTATATGGGCAAAGAGGAGGGCAATCAGTGTTTCGATCATATTTTTCCTTCAACAGCCTTTAGAGGCTGTAATTGCGAAAAACAGCCTTTAGGGGCTGTATTCTATAACGTCCAGCGCAGCCAAAAGGGCCGGCTCTCCGGCGGCGGTGAGGTGGTTTCGCACCGATTGTTGTGAAATCCCGACCCTGCCTGCAATCGCTTCTTGTGTCGGGCGCGGTAGGGATAGGGCTATTGCCAGCACCCGCGCTTGCGCCTGTGTCCAGCGCTTTGAAATCTCGTCTGCCAGCACAAAAACCGGTTGCTCAGCCGTATTTACGCTGAAATATTGCGCGCCCTTGAGGGCCTTTAACCCGCGCCCCGAGGCTTGAAAGGCAGTTCCGTCAGAAGCCCCTAGCCCCTCAGAGGAAAGCGGTTCCACCGCACCTATCCCCACCGAAATACGGGTTTCAAAGGCTTTGCTTTCCTGCCGGATATAGGCGCGCATCATCAAGCAAGCCCGCAGGGCATAGCGCGGCGTGGCCAGCATTTGCCAGCTATCGCCAGCGAAGCGCTCGAAATGCGGGGCCACCCCTTGCAGTGTCTCCACAGCTATCGCCCCTGCCTTTAGCCCAGCAAAAAGCGCATCGCGCTCATTGCGGGTAAGGTTGGTGGATTTAACGATGTCGCCGGTAAGGACCGCGATATTTGTCAGGTCAAAGCTCATGCATTCAACATGGCAAATACGGGGCGGGGTTGCAAGGGGAGGGGGGAAA
>JAJRRX010000481.1 GCA_024279075.1 Alphaproteobacteria bacterium
CAGGGCGTATGGGGCGTTAAAGCTGGGCGCGCAGCAGCATGCCAAACAGGTCTTTCGGGGTGTCGGGGTCGGCCAGCATATCTAGCTCGGTATGGTTGCCGGGTTTCAGCTGATCGCGAATATAGCGCAGGGCGGAAAAATCCTCTATGGCGAAGCCGACGCTATCAAACAGGGTGATTTGGCGGGGGTCGGTGCGGCCTTTAGCGTTACCGGTGATGACCTGCCAAAGCTCGGTGACGGGGTGATCCGCGTCGAGCTGCTGGATTTCGCCTTCAATCCGCGTTTGCTCGGGAAATTCAACAAAGATATCTGAACGCAGCAGGATATCTCGGTGCAGCTCGGTTTTGCCGGGGCAATCACCGCCGATGGCATTTATGTGCACGCCTGCGCCGACCATATTGTCGGTCAGGATGGTGGCGTATTGTTTGTCAGCCGTCACGGTGGTGATAATTTCGGCCCCTTCAACCGCCTCTTGGGCGGAGGCGCAGCGGATGATCTTGAAGCCGTAACCCGCGAGGTTTGCGGCGCATTTTTCGGTGGCCACAATGTCTATATCATAGAGCCGCAGGGTGTCTACGCCGCAGATCGCCTTGAAGGCTAGGGCTTGGAATTCGCTTTGCGCGCCGTTGCCGATCATCGCCATAATATGCGCGCCCGCAGGGGCGAGGTGCTTTGCGGCCATAGCGGAGGTGGCGGCGGTACGAAGCGCCGTGAGCAGGGTCATCTCGGAAAGCAAGACAGGATAGCCTGTGGCCACATCGGCAAGCACACCAAAGGCGGTTACGGTTTGCAGGCCGGCTTTGGTGTTGCTCGGGTGGCCGTTGACGTATTTAAAGCCGTAGGCCTCGCCGTCGGAGGTTGGCATAAGCTCGATCACGCCCTCGGCGGAGTGGGCGGCGACACGGGGGGATTTGTCGAAAATCTCCCAGCGCTTGAAATCGGATTCGATGTAGCTGGCCATGTCTTTCAGCAGCGGTTCAATGCCAACATTCAGCACGATTTTCATCATTTGATCGACAGATACGAAGGGGACGATGTTGAGGTTTTTCACTTTAAAAACTCCTTGTTGGGCGGTCAAATATGCGGCGGCCCATGAGGGAGGCCGTGAGATCTACCATCAGGCGCGCGGTGCGGCCTTTATGGTCGAGAAAGGGGTTGAGTTCGACGAGGTCAAGCGACCCCACAAGCCCGCTATCATGCAGGATTTCCATCACAAGGTGGGCTTCACGGAAGGTTGCGCCGCCGGGCACTGTGGTGCCCACAGCAGGAGCGATGGCGGGCTCAAGAAAGTCCACATCTAGGCTGACATGCAGCTGGCCACCAGCAGCCTCCACCTGTGCCAGAAAGGCGCGCAGTGGGGCGGCGATGCCGTGTTCGTCGATTGCGCGCATATCCACTACGTTCACGCGGGCGGCTTGCAGGGCGGCTTGCTCGGCAGGGTCAATGGAGCGGGCACCGATGATACAGATATTGGCTGGGTCAAGGCGCGGCGAGGGCGGGAAGGCTTCAAAGCCTTGCTGGCCCGTGAGATATGCAAGGGGCGTGCCGTGGAGGTTTCCGGAGGCGGTGGTGTCGGGCGTGTGAAAATCGGGGTGGGCGTCTAGCCAGAGCACAAAGAGCGGGCGGGGGGCATGGCGGGCAACGCCGTGGATGGAGCCAAGTGAGAGGCTATGATCGCCACCCATAAAGATCGGAAAGCCGCTATTGGGGGTGGCGGCGCTAAGCGCCTCTGTCCATGCCACGGTTTCGGCGAGGTGGTGCACGGCTTGGTTGGCATGGGGCAGGGGGGCACTTGGGCGCGGGGCCACGTTGCCTATATCTGTAACTTCGTGGCCAAGGGTGCGCAGCATGTCGGCCAAGCCAGCGACGCGATAGGCGTCTGGCCCCATCAGGCAGCCGGGTTGGTTCATGCCGGTATCGACGGGGGCCCCGATCAGGGTGAAGGATGTGGTTTGCATAGGGCGCTCCTTTTTTCCTAATCTGCTGGATGAAGCGGATAGACATTAGCCATCAAATTGCGCAATAGTGATAAAAACGTATCAAAAAGATAGCGTTGGAGCTCATAATGGACGATTTGGATGCAAAATTAGTAACAGCGCTTCGGCATAATGCCCGCGCTTCGCTGTCAACACTGGCGGGGCTGGTGGGCGTTACCCGCGCCACCATTCGCACACGGCTGGAAAAGCTGGAGGCGCGGGGGGATATCGTGGGTTATACCGTTGTCACCAAGGGGGATATGGCGGGGCTTCCGGTGCGGGCCTTGATGATGATCGGCATTGAGGGGCGCGGAACGGAGCGGATTGTGGCGCGCATTACCGGCATCCCTGAAGCGCAGGCAGTGCATAGCACCAATGGAAAATGGGATTTGGTGGTGGAAATCGGCACCGATACGCTGAATGAGTTGGACAGGGTGCTGGCCTCCATTCGCAGGTTTGACGGGGTGCAAAGCAGTGAGACCAGCATATTGCTGGCCTCACGGAAAGTTTCAAAATTGGTGTGAGCGTAGGGTGCGTGGTCTCCACGCACCGATGCTAGAACGGGATTTCATCATCCAAGCCGCCAGCGGGCGGAGGGCCACCTTGCGGGCCGCCCTGATTGCCGCCACCGCCTTGGTTGCCAGCACCATAGCCTCCACCGCCGCCACCTTGGCCGCCGCCATAATCGCCGCCGCCGCCTTGGCCGCCGCTATTGCGCCCGTCGAGCATGATCATTTTGCCGTCAAACCCTTGAAGCACAATATCGGTTGAATAGCGGTCATTGCCGGATTGATCCTGCCATTTGCGGGTTTGCAATTTTCCCTCGATATAAACCGAAGACCCTTTGCGCAGGTATTGCTCGCATACGCGAATAAGGCCCTCGCCAAAGATAGATACGCGGTGCCATTCGGTTTTCTCACGGTTCTCACCGGTGTTTTTATCACGCCATTTCTCGGAGGTGGCAATCCGCAGATCACACACTTTGCCGCCATTATTAAAGGTGCGAATCTCCGGGTCCGCGCCCAAATTGCCAATAAGCGTTACTTTATTCATACTGCCAGCCACGATGTTCTCCTGTTCCGAATCTGTTGCACGGATGTTAACCAACAACACGCCAACTGACCACACAGATATATTGCTAACATTTGATTAAAATTGCCAGTATAACGATGAAAAACGAGGCAAGGTGGCGTAACAGGATGAAAACGGGCATTATTTGGCTGGCTATGGCCGCGCCCTTGGCGGCGCAGGAGATCGATATAAACAGCTTGGTGTTTCAAGGCAGCAATACGATTATCGAGAATTATCATAGCCGCCCAGCGGTGGAGGGCAGTATGCGCGCCAATCTTGAAGGCCTGCGCCACCGGATATTGGCCAACCCGTTCCCCATTCCGGATGTGGTGCCGGAGGACAGCTATTTTAATATGGCCATCCGCATGGCCGAGCAATATGACATTCCTAAACAGCTTTTCTTTAATCTGGTCACGGCGGAGTCCAACTGGGACCCTGTGATAGTATCGCCGCGCGGGGCCATCGGGCTGGCACAGCTTATGCCCGCCACAGCCGAGGAGCTGGGGGTGGACCCGTGGGATGCGCTGGAAAACCTGGACGGCGGCGCGCGCTACCTAAGCCAGCAATACCGGCGCTTTGGCACATGGGAGCTGGCGTTGGCCGCGTATAACGCGGGGCCGGGGGCGGTTTCGCGCTATGACGGCATTCCGCCTTATGCCGAGACAGAAGAATATGTGAAGAAAATCATGGAAGATGTATATATTCCGTAAGGTCCGCGCCTGTGGCCGCTTTGGTATTTGAGTATTTTTGAAAAATAGAAGCCGTTGGCTTTGTGTTGTAATCCGATATACTGGCTCCAGACGGAGGCCCCTATGCCCGCATTTCTTACAGAAGCCCCTATGCCCGCCATCCTTTCTCTGCTCACGGTCGCGGTGATGTTTGTGCTGTTTATCCGTGAGAGCTATCCGACCGAAGTGGTGGCGCTATCTGGCGCGGCTTTTATGTTGGTTTCGGGTGTGCTGCCGGTGGACGACCTGCTGAACGTGTTCTCCAACCCCGCGCCGTGGACGGTGGGGGCGATGTTTATCCTCTCTGGTGCGTTGGTGCGCTCGGGGGCGTTAAATACCCTGAGTAGCCTTGTGACACAGCACGCAGGCGCGCGGCCCAAAACTGTGCTGGCAGGGCTGGCGGGGTTTACGCTGATCGCCTCGGCTTTTATGAACAATACCCCCGTGGTGGTGGTGCTGATTCCGATCACTGTGCAACTGGCGCGTAGCATGGGGCTGGTGCCCTCAAAGCTGCTGATTCCGCTTTCATACACCGCGATCTTTGGCGGGATGCTGACGCTGATTGGCACCTCGACCAACCTGCTTGTTGATGGCGTGGCGCAAGGGCAGGGGCTGGAGCCTTTTGGGCTGTTTGAGGTGACGCCGCTAGCGATTATTCTGGCGGCCTTCGGCATGGGCTATCTCTGGCTGCTTGGGCCGCGCTTGCTGCCCGAGCGGTTTTCGATGGCAGACATGTTAGTGGGGCGGCAGAAGGCGAATTTTTTTACCGAGGTGGCGGTGCCGGAAGGCTCCAAGGTGATCGGGGCCAAGGCGCTGGAGCTGGACCTGTTTAACCGCCCGGGCATGCGCGTGGTGGACGTGCTGCGGGGCGACGATAGCCTGCGGCGCTGCCTGAAAGATGTGAGCCTGCAAGCGGGGGACCGCGTGGTGCTGAAAACCGGCATGGATGAGCTGCTCGGCCTGCGCGAAAGCAGTGCCTTGGAGATGGTGGACCAAATTAGGCAGGAGAAAACCACGACGGTGGAGGCGCTGATCTCGCCGGATTGCCGGATGATCGGCAAGCGGCTCGGGAGCCTGCGGCTACGGCGGCGCTACGGGGTTTATGTGCTGGCGGTGCATCGGCGCAACCAAAACCTTGGCACGGCGCTAGACGAGATCGTGGTGCGGGTGGGCGATACACTGCTGCTGGAAGGCGGAGCGGAGGATATCCGGCGGTTGGCGGCAGATATGGAGCTGATTGATGTGGCCACGCCGGAAGCGCGGCCCTATCGGCGCGGCCATGCGCCGATGGTTATTGGCGCGCTGGTGGCCGTGGTGGCGCTCTCGGCGCTTGGCATTGCGCCGATATTTGCGGCGGCGCTGGTGGCCGTGGCCTTTGTGCTGCTGGTGCGGGCGATAGATGCGGATGAAGCCTTTGGTTTTGTTGACGGGCGGCTCTTGGTGCTGATCTTCTCGATGCTCGCCATCGGGGCAGGGCTGGAGCGCTCCGGCGCGGTGGCGCTGATCGCCGATGGGCTGGCCCCGTGGCTGAAAGTGCTGCCCGCGCCGCTGCTGATCTGGGCGATTTATTTGATGACTTCAGTGCTGACTGAACTGGTGAGTAATAATGCCGTGGCGGTGGTGGTAACACCGGTGGCGATCGGGCTAGCGCACAGCTTGGGGATAGACCCGCGCCCACTGGTGATTGCGGTTATGGTGGCCGCTTCGGCGAGCTTTGCTACGCCGATTGGATACCAAACCAATACGCTGGTTTATGGCCCGGGCGGCTATAGCTTTACCGATTTTATGCGCA
>JAJRRX010000482.1 GCA_024279075.1 Alphaproteobacteria bacterium
CGGCTTGGTAAGCACTGCATTGCGGGTCCTGGCGGCCTCCGTCGCAGCGGCATCTGGCATTGGTAGCTCAGTTAGCAAGGCGGCAAAATCTTCAAGGGTTGAAAAAGGGGCTGTCATGATTTGGTTTTCCTATATACATTTGCCCTCGTAATACGGGGTATTGGCGCAAATGTTGAGCCAAAAACGTAACCAAAACGGCTGATTTCGTCATGAAGTTTGAATTGCACGATATTGCAGCGGCGTTTTCACTGCTCACCCGCTTGCCGGTGCCGGTGGACCACGCGCGCGCCGGTGCGCGCGGGGCAGATGCCGCATGGGCCTTTCCTCTGGTGGGCGCACTGTTGGGGCTTATCGCAGGTGCGCTTGGTTGGGCCTTGCTTTCTATGGGCATTCCTAGCGGAATGGCCGCCGTTTTTGTGATTGCCGCACAAGTGGCTATGACAGGGGCAATGCACGAAGATGGGCTGGCTGACATGGCTGACGGCATGGGCGGATTTACCCGTGAAAAGCGCCTCGAGATCATGAAAGACAGCCGCATAGGCGCTTTTGGGGCCATCGCTCTGGTCCTGGCATTGCTGGCGCGGCAAGCCGGTATTTCAGAGGTTCCAGCGGCGGATTTACCCTTGGCGCTGGCCGCCCTTGGCGCTGGCTCGCGGGCGCTTATGGTGGCGGTTATGGCATGGCTACCAACTGTGCGCGCTGGCGGGCTTTCAGCGCAGGCAGGCAAGCCCGAAGCCCTGCCCGCGCTGGCCATTGGGCTGGTGCTTTGCCTGCTGGCTTTTGGCTGGGGCGGGTTTTGGATATTTGCCGGTATGGCACTGGCCGTAGCCCTGATAGCGCTCATCGCCAAAGCTCGTTTTGGCGGGCAAACCGGAGATATTCTTGGAGCCAGCCAGCAAAGCGCTGAAATTATCGGGCTGGCACTTTTGTAAGAGGTTCAGGCATAAAAACGCCCCTGAAATGGCTTTCAAGGGCGTAAATCTGCTTAAACCTTAGGGAAACACGGCACTATAGCTGCGCCATCACCTCATCAGAAATCTCGAAATTGGCGGTCACGGTTTGCACATCGTCGTCATCCTCCAAAGTCTCAATCAGGCGCATCAGCTTTTCGGCGGCCACTAGGTCAAGCTCGGTGGTCGTTTGTGGCTTCCAGATTAGCTTGGTTGATTCTGATTCGCCAAGCGCAGCCTCAAGCGCATTGGAAACCTCGTTCAGGCTCCCTGCTTCGCAATAAATAATATGGCCATCTTCCGAGCTTTCTACATCGTCAGCACCGGCCTCAATCGCGGCATCCATAAGCGCATCTGCATCGCCCGCATCAACCGGGTAAACCACCTCGCCAACGCGATCAAACATAAACGAAACCGCGCCGGTTTCGGCCAAGTTCCCACCGGATTTGGTGAAAATCGAGCGCACAACCGAGGCTGTCCGATTGCGGTTATCCGTCATCGCTTCCACAATAACAGCCACACCGGCGGGGCCATAGCCCTCATAGCGTATCTCGTCATAGTTTGCGCCATCATCCGCAACCGACTTTTTAATCGCGCGTTCAATCACATCTTTCGGCACAGAAACCTTCTTGGCTTCTTTCACGGCCAGCCGCAGGCGCGGGTTTTTATCCGGGTCTGGGTCACCCATTTTGGCAGCCACAGTGATCTCTTTTGCCAGTTTGGAAAACATCTTGGAGCGCACAGCATCTTGGCGCCCTTTACGATGCTGAATATTTGCCCATTTTGAGTGGCCCGCCATAGGTGCCTCCGATAATTGAATACGTTTGCAACGGTATAAAACGAAATGACCATGGCCTGCAAGGCGAACCTAATGGCTTGGCCCGGTCGTGCTTGCGCGACCCGTGCCAACGAGGTGGCCCGAAGGGTCGCCGAGGCGGCGCGACGCCAGAGCTGTCCTGCAGTTCCGAGCTTGCTTTTGTCTCTGCGGGGGTAAACCCCCACTCGACAAAAGCATATTTTCAGACATGCTGAAAATACCTGCCGC
>JAJRRX010000483.1 GCA_024279075.1 Alphaproteobacteria bacterium
CAGTTTTTTCCTGATGGATGATGCCGAGCGCAGCACCCTTGGCCGCGCCATGCAATATCTCGATGTTTATTCCGCCTTGGCGGACCGGCCGTTTTTTGGCTTTGGCGTGCTGCAAAATTTTGCGAACCAGCTAGAGCAAATCAGCCGGATTGATAATTATATTCTGCGCACAGGGTTGGAAGCTGGCTTTCCTGGCATGTTGGCCTTTGTCTATATGCTATACAAAATTTTCCGGCGCGGCAGCAAAATCAATCGCGAAAGCACGGTGGCAAAAGAGCGGGCGCTTCGGGCCTTTGTGCTTTCGCTTTTGGTCGGCTTTACTCTGATGAAGCTCTTCGTTTCGATCCCGCTTAATAATATCATGTTCTTTAGCCTCATGGGCCTCGCCCTTGGCTTTCATACTCATCAAAGGAAGCTGGCTGATGCGAATTCTACTGGCGCATAATAACTTTACCCCCCAAGGCGGGGCCGAAGTATTTTACCACGAAGTCGGGCGGGTATTGGCGGAAAACGGCCATGAGGTTGCTTATTTTTCCTGCGCGGAAGAGGGCTTGGAAACCCCGTGGGCGAAGTATTTTCCCGAGGTTGAAGATTTTAGAGAAGGCGGCACCTTAAGCAAAGCTGCCCGTGTGCCAAGCACGATTTATAACCGTAAAGCCCGCGATGCTTTTGCCCGCCTGATTGCCGATTTCAAGCCTGATATCATCCACGCTTTTGCCATTTATGTGCGCCTGACCCCCGCCATTCTGGATGCCGCCCGCGCCGCCAAAGTGCCGGTGGTGCTAAGCTGTAATGATTATAAGCATATCTGCCCGAATTATAAGCTCTACCATAGCGGCGATATTTGCGAAGATTGCAAATCGGGTGCCTTTCGCCATGCGCTGCAAAACCGTTGTTGCCATGGCTCTACCGCGATTAGCGCGGCCAGCATGGTCGAGGCTTATGTGCATAACCGCATGGATATTTGGCGCAAAAACGTATCTTGCTTCTTGTTTGCCAGCCGCTTTATGGCGCAAAAAACCGAGGAATTTTGGGGTGAAGACCGCGTGGAGATCGACTTTTTGCGCAATCCCTTTGATGCTTCAGCCCATGTGCTGCCGCCAAGTGCGGGCGAATATATCCTCTATTTTGGTCGCTTGATTGATGAAAAAGGCGTAGATGTGCTGCTGGATGCCGCCGCGCTGGCCCCTGATGTGCCCGTGGTGGTGGTGGGGGATGGGCCGGACCTTGCGGTGCTAACAGCGCGGGCCAAGGATATGCCAAATGTAAAGGTGGTTGGCCCTGCTTGGGGCGATGCGCTTAAAACCTGGCTTGCGGGTGCGCGCGCTGTGGTGGTGCCCTCGCTTTGGCATGAAAACTTCCCTTATGTTATCCTGCAAGCCTTTGCGGCGGGGCTGCCCGTGATCGGCTCACAGCGCGGCGGCATTCCGGAAATGCTGGAAGCAGGAGATTTTGGCTGGACCTATGAAGCAAAGGACCCGGAGGCCTTGGCAGCGCTGCTTAAGCAGGTTAAGACCATGCCAAATGAAACCATAGCGAAAATGGGCGCAGCGGCGCAGGCCTATGTGGTAGAGGAATTTTCGGACACGCGCATTTATACGCGGCTGCAAGAGATTTATAAGAGGGTGTTGGCATGAAGGCACTGGTATTGGGCGGCAGCGGGTTTATCGGCTCGCATTTGGTGGATGCCCTGCTGGCAGCGGGCCATAAAGTATGTGTTTATGACCGCG
>JAJRRX010000484.1 GCA_024279075.1 Alphaproteobacteria bacterium
CCGTGGTTCAATCCTTGCAGGTGAGCTACTTTAACCGAAAAAGCATGGCGGAAACAAGGCATTTCACACATTTACCTGAAATTTTCGTGTTATTCGAGGTTTAATACAATTACACGGTCATGGCCAGCAAGGTCCTGCAATACTTCAAGCTGAGTAAAACCCGCTTTGGTGAATATTTCACTAACATCAAGGGCTTGGCGATAGCCGATTTCAAAAAGCGCGCGGCCATTGGGCGTGAGCACGGCTTTTACCCCGTCAGCGATGCGACGATAGGCCTCTAGCCCATCCCCCCCGGGTGTGAGGGCCAAATGTGGCTCCCAATCTCGCACCTCTGGGGCTAGCACCTGCATTTCGGCTTCCGAAATGTAAGGCGGGTTACTGACAATCAGATCATAACGGCCATTGATGTTGTCAAACCAGTTGGATTCCTTAAATTGCACGCGGTCCGCTACGCCAATGCGGCCTGCATTGCGCCGCGCAATATCCAGCGCTTTGGCACTAATATCAGTGGCCACGCCCATGGCTTGCGGGCGCTCTGCCAGCAGGCTGAGGATGATCGCCCCGGAGCCTGTGCCAAGATCCAACACATTATCAAACGGTTGCTCTAGCGCAGCGGCCACAAGGGTTTCTGTGTCCGGCCTTGGGTCCAACACATCTGAGTTGACCATAAATTCGTGGTTCCAGAAGCCACGCTTGCCGATGATATGCGAGACAGGCTGGCGCAAGCTGCGCACGGCGATCACGCGGTCCATGCCATACAATGCTGAGGGCGGTAGTGGCTCTTGCAAGCGCGCCAACACCGAAGATTGGTCCACCTCCATCACATGGGCCAGCAGCACCAGCGCATCTTGCTTGGGGTTTTCAATGCCGGCGGCTTCAAGCATCATCGAGGCGCGTTGAAGGGTGTCAATTATCCGTTCGCTCACAGGGAAAGCTCTGCCAATTTGTCCGCTTGGTCGGCGGCGGTAAGGCCGTTAATGATTTCGTCCAAATCGCCTTGCAGCACTTGGTCAAGCTTATAGAGCGTCAGGTTTATGCGATGATCCGTTAGGCGACCTTGCGGAAAATTATAGGTGCGAATTCGCTCGGAGCGGTCACCCGAGCCAACCTGCCCTTTGCGGGCTGAAGAGCGCTCATCGTCAAGCTTTTGGCGCTCCAGATCATAGAGCTTGGTGCGTAGCACCTGCATCGCCTTGGCGCGGTTGCGGTGCTGGGATTTTTCAGAGCTCGTCACCACAATGCCTGTGGGTAGGTGGGTGATGCGCACGGCGGAATCGGTGGTGTTTACGTGCTGGCCACCCGCGCCCGAGCTGCTCATGGTATCAATGCGAATGTCCGTGCTCGGGATGTCGATATCGACCTCTTCGGCCTCGGGCAGCACCGCCACGGTGGCAGCGGAGGTATGCACCCTGCCCCCGCTCTCGGTCGTGGGCACCCGCTGCACGCGGTGCACGCCGCTCTCGAATTTTAGGCGCGCATATACGTCTTTGCCGGTCACATTTGCGATCACTTCTTTATAGCCACCAATCTCGGTTTGGCTTTCTTCCACGATCTCCAGCTTCCAGCCATTATTCTCGGCAAAACGCTGATACATACGCAAAAGGTCGGCCACAAATAGTGCGGCTTCATCACCACCCGTGCCCGCGCGCAGCTCCATAATCGCGGGCTTTTCGTCGGCTTTATCTTTGGGCAGAAGTGACAGCATAACTTTGTGTTCAGCAGCTGGCAGGGCATCGCGCAGGCTGGCAAGCTCTTCCTCGCCCAGCTCTTTCATCTCGGGGTCGAGCAGCATTTCCTCGGCCTCGGCCTTATCAGCGAGCATCTGGCGATAGGCATTAATTTGCTCCACCACCGATTTAAGGTCGGAATACTCTTTTGACAGGCTGGCAAGCTCGCTTACCGCCGCGCCTTCATTCAGCTTGGCCTCCACAAAGGCAAAGCGCTGGCGGATTTGCTCCAGTTTTTCTTCCGGGATCATGGCTTATTCTTCAAAAGAGGACAGGGAAAGCAGCCACATATCAACCCGCGCCTTATTTACCCCCATATCGCCGTAGCCATAGCGAGAGCGGGAGTAGATCGCGATGGTGGATTTACCCTCCTCAAGCTCAATGAACCTCACAGAGATATAGTCCGGCATCTTAAGGGTTGGCGTGCGCTGCACATAGGTTACCCAAGTGCCATCAACGCTTTGAGAAAGCGGGATGATGTTGGGCTGGGTTAACACATAGTCATCAAAGGCAGTGGCCATGATGGTCGCAGGTGCGCCGTAGATCGGCGCTTCTAAATCCACCCCGGCCTCAACCATGGCCTGCGGAGCCACAAAATAAGTGTTGGGCGAGGCGGGGCGCTCAATGGTGAGGGGGTCCACATGCCATACGCTTGGGTCATGGCTAGAGGTAACCGCACGCACATAAAATACGCCGATCATCAAAAGAACGGCCAATACGAGATAAATCGCCATGCGCTGCATCTATTTTCCTTCGTCTATCAGCGCGGCCCGCGCTTCTACCAGATCAACAATATGGTCGATCATTGCGTCATTGCCAAGCTTGTGATCTTGCTTGCCCGCTACGTAAACCATGCCAGAGCCAGCGCCACCACCGGTAAAGCCAACA
>JAJRRX010000485.1 GCA_024279075.1 Alphaproteobacteria bacterium
AATTTTCACTGCATTGCCGCCGGCATTTACATACATATCATAAACGCTGGGCTGCAATGCCTCCGGCAACATGCCGATTTTGGGCGCTTCAAAATACTGTTTTTTAAAAATATCCGCTGCCTGTGCGCGGGTGAGCGCCTTAACATCGCGGCTATTAATGCGGCCATCACTGTTAATATCCAGCCCCAGCCGCTTCATGGTGCCAAGGGTCACGCCATATTTGGTTGCCCCGCCCGGATCATCGGGGTCGTTTACATAGCCGCCTTCGCGCCGGATAATCTCTTCGGTAATTTCGTTGATGCCCACCAGCAATACCTCTCGCCAATTTAATGAAAAATTGAGAGAATAATGAGGTAATTTCACTAAGAAATTCTAAGCGGTACGCGCGCTAGTGTTGCGCTAGCTTGAAGGCTCCACATACACGCCCTGCGCTTTTAGCGCGTCCACGATTTCAGCGGGCATATACTCTTCGTCATGCTTGGCCAGCACTTCCGAGGCGACAAATTCGCCATTTATAAGCTGCCCTGTGGCAATGCTCCCCTGACCCTCGCCAAATAAATCGGGCAAAATACCGGTGAAAACCACGGGGATTTCCTGGTTGGTATCGGTGATAACAAAGCGGTGGGTATCGCCCTTGACCCAAGAGCCTTCTTTGATCAGCCCGCCAATGCGGAAGCGCTCATTCGGGCAGGGCATGTCCTCGGTTACTTGTGTGGGCGAGCGGAAAAACTCGATCCCGTCCTGAAAGGCATAGCCCATAAGGCCAGCGGCCAAAAGCATCAGGGTCATCCCTGCTACAATCATCTGTATCCGACGTTTTTTCTTTAGCCCAGCCATAACATGTCCTTTTCAGTTGCCCTATAAATAGCGATTTCCTCAGGGAAATAAAGGGGCCATCTCCAAACCAAGGCGCTCGTCCAGCCCTAACATCAGGTTTGCGTTCTGCAAAGCCTGCCCAGAGGAGCCTTTGGTGAGGTTATCCAGTGCCGAAAACACAATAGCGCGACCTGTGCGGCGGTCCGCCGCAACACCGATATGGCAATAGTTTGAACCCCTTACATGGCGCGTTGCTGGGGCTTGCCCAAAGGGCAGCACATAGATAAACGGCTCATCGGCGTATTTCAGCGCAATGGCGGCGTGTAGGGCCTCCGCCTCTCCCTTAACGTAGATCGTGGCCAATATGCCACGGTTTTGCGGGATAAGATGCGGGGTGAAGCTCACCTTGACCTCGCGCCCCGAAATTTTAGAAAATTCCTGATCAAACTCGCCAAGGTGGCGGTGGTTGGCAATGGCATAAGCGTTTGCACCCTCGGATACCTCCGCATGCAGCATGCCTTCCTTGGCCCCGCGCCCTGCCCCGGAAACCCCTGTAAGCAGGTCAATGATGATCTCATCCGGGTCAATAAGCTTGGCCTCCAGCAGTGGCAACACCGCCAGCAGCCCTGTGGCCGCGTTGCAACCGGTTCCAGCCACTAAACGGGCGCTTCGTATCTCCTCACGGTAATACTCCGTTAGGCCATAGACAGCTGTTTTTTGCAGCTCCACAGCGGCGTGCTCGCCACCATACCATTTAGCGTATTCAGCCACATCCCGAAGTCTGAAATCAGCAGAAAGGTCAACGATTTTAACATGTTGCGGCAAGGCTTTAATAACACGTTGCGAGGTCGCGTGCGGCAAAGCACAAAAAACAAGATCCACGCCATCAAACTCGATTTCGTCTATTTTACAAAGCGTTGGCAGGTTCAGGTGGCGTAAATGCGGAAACACATCACCGTAAGCCAAGCCAGCCTTCCGATCTGCGCTCAGCGCTGATATTCTCATCTGCGGATGCCCCGCCAAAAGCCGCACCAGCTCAGCGCCCGTATAGCCGCTGGCCCCCAAAATCACGATATTTTTCATCATTTAAACCTTCTGCCAATCCGCTGGATGGCCCAAAAACAGCTCGGCCAAGGGGCCGACTTTTTCCACGTCGCCCGTGGTGAAATATTGCGTTTCGCCCGCTTCTCGGTATCGCTCATGGCGCTCCAAATAGTCCGCCGTGGCATCGGCCACAATGCGCGGCTGCGAGAGGAGTTTGGTTTCCGCAGGCAATGCCGCGCGGAAAATTTCCTCCACAATCGGGTAATGCGTGCAGCCCAAAACTGCAGATTGCGGGGCTGGTAAAGCCTTGAGCAAGGCCGCGACATGCGCTTTCACCAAAGTTTTTGAGGTTACCATATCCCCGGCTTCAATCGCATCAACCAAGCCATCACAGATCTGCCCGACAATCTCCACATCCCGCGCACGAAATTTCATTTCCCGCGGGAAAGCCCCGCTTTCAATGGTTGAGCGCGTGGCAAACACCGCCACATTTTCCAGCCCAGTATGGGTCGGCGGCGCATTATCGCCCCAATCGCGCTTGGTCAGGTTTTCGATCATCGGCACAAAAACACCAAGCACCCGTTGCTCACCCTTGGGCAGCCAGCTCACTTGCATCCGGTGGAGCGCGCTGGCCGAAGCAGTGTTGCAAGCCAAATTACAAGTTCGCAGCCTTTGTCAAAAAGAGTTTGAACAGATTTGGTTGTCAGGTCAAATACATCATACGCATCGCGTGTGCCATAGGGGGTATTGGCGTTATCGCCGAGATATATAAAAGATTGCGTTGGCAGGCGCTCTTGCAAGGCCCGCAAAATAGTTAACCCGCCCAACCCGCTATCAAATACACCTATCGGCATGAAGGTCTCCTATCCTATCTTTGGCTTTCATTGCCCGTTTCGCTTTGGCAACACAAGCGCAAAAAAAGGGCCAGCAATTTGCCGGCCCTTCAAATTCACAATGGAATAAGCGTTTACCGGCCAATTTCTACGATACGGCCTCGAACAACCGAGTCTGCGCCGTCAACACCAAGGTAGGTCGCGATCACATCAGACACCCGATTTACGATGCGAACCCGCATGGTTTGCCCTTGCGCAACCGCTTCTTCAGCTTGCCGGCCACCAAAGGCCGTTACATCAGCTTCAATCTTTGCTGGCCCTGCCAACACGGCACCAGTATTTGCGTCCACTACCGTCAACATAAAATCAACATTGTGAATGCCACCGATGTTTGAGCGCGCGCGCTGCGTAAGTGAATGGAACTGAAGCTGCTCTGTGCGGATAATCACCGGACGGCTACCTTTAACCGTACTGCGAAGCCGAGAAGCCGCTTTAGCCATAGAGTCTTCCATAATGGCCTCGATTTGAGCGTAAGTATCACCTTGGCCTTCTTCGGTCCAAATCAGGTCAACATTTGGCATTTGGCCATTGCGATCTGTTGTTGTAAGGGTCCGAGGTACGGTTGCTTGCACGTCCACAACACGCCAGTTGAAGGTTACGTCATCACGTAACGGCTCCGGAAAGGTCGTATTCGTGCTAACGCAGGCTGAAAGGCCAAGCGCCGCGACAAGAGGTAGTATCCAAGATTTGATCATCATTTTCTCCACATTCACACTAAAAACTGATTGTAATTTAACAACAATTTTACATTAAAGCAATAAATTAACGTAGAAATTGTCACTTAAACGACCAAGTGACTCTTTTGCAACACCCGCACAGGAGCTCACAAAAAAAGGCGCAGCCAAAGCCGCGCCCATTGAATTTTGTAAAGGACCTTAACGTTTCGAGAACTGGAAGCTCCGGCGCGCCTTGCGCTTACCGTATTTCTTCCGCTCCACAACACGCGCGTCTCGTGTGAGGAAGCCAGCCGCCTTCAATGCAGGGCGCAGGCTTGGTTCATAAAGCTGCAAAGCCTTGGCAATGCCGTGCTTAACCGCGCCAGCTTGGCCCGAAAGACCACCGCCTTTAACCGTAGCCATCACGTCAAACTCACCTTCAACACCGGCAACAGAAAACGCTTGCGCAAGCAGCATTTGCAGCACAGGGCGGGCAAAATATTCGCTCATAGGCTTGCCGTTAACAGTGGCTTTGCCTGAACCAGGCTTGATCCAAACACGGGCAACCGCGTCTTTACGCTTGCCAGTGGCATAAGAGCGGCCAAGCTCGTCCCGCACAGGTTCGCGCGCGGGGCCAGTGTCTACGGTCAGCTCAACGGTGCTTTCGGCTACGGCCTCTTTCAGGTCGTCGAGCGATTTAATTTCATCATTCATGATTAAGCGCTCCGGGTGTTTTTAGGGTTCATGG
>JAJRRX010000486.1 GCA_024279075.1 Alphaproteobacteria bacterium
CGCAAAGCCAAAGATATGCTCGGCTGGGAGGCCCAATATGACTTGGCAAAAATGTGTGAGGATCATTGGCGCTGGCAGGAGGGAAACCCGAAGGGGTATCTCTAGCACTGGTAATATGGGCGCAACATGCTTAAGTGTTGCCTAAGCTGAATTGTTAAGGAAATACCGTGGTTGTCGTTGAAATATTCGTTGTGCTTTCGCTTTATATTTACGTGCTGTTTCGCCTCCCCGAGATGCGAATTGCTGGCACCATTATAGCCACAACCATCATTGGGGGCCTGCTTTACTATACCATCACCGCCCCCTCGGCCCCTGAAGAGGAGCTAAACCGGATCACGCCAGAGGAAGTGGTGCTGGAAGGGGTGACGCTTGATTTTGGCCCGCGACTAGCCACGCTTGCCGGGCGGGTGATTAACAATTCACCGACCTACGCGCTTACCGGTATTAGCTTTGACGTAAAACTCTATGATTGCGCCGCAGAGGATACCCCACTGGCGGACTGCTTTATCATAGGCGAAGATGCAAAAGAGGCCCATTTCAGCGCCCCTCCGGGCCAGCTTCGCGCCTTTGACGCCTCGCTTATTTTTGCCAACCTGCCCGATGTAGAAGGTGTTTTGCGTTGGGATTATCGCATTACCGCATTGCGCGCGCTTGAGGTTGTGGACCGCTAATAAATTTACACCTGCGTTAAGGAATCCTGTTATAGTTGCGGTATTAAAACCACAATTATGAGATTTTTTATGACTGTATTTAGTGTTTCCGCCTTTATAGCGTTGTTTTTTATTGCTTTTCCAACCTTTGCGCAAGAAAGCCCGATTCCCGAGCGCCGCAGTGTGGTTTTTGAAAGCAGCGATCTTTATGGCAGTGATATCCGCACAATTTTAAACACAACGCTGGATATTTGCGAAGCGGCCTGCCTAGAGAATGGCAGCTGCGGTGCGCTGACCTTCAACCATACCAAAGGCGCGTGCTTTTTGAAAAGCAGCGCGGGGGCGCGTAGCTTTTTTGAGGGCGCGCTTTCGATGGAAATCGTCAACACACCCTCAGCGCTGGTCGCGCGCGGGGCTTTGCGGCAAGAGGACCTTAGCTTTTTACCAGATGGATATTTGGCACGGGCCACGCGACGGGCCGCCCAAATTGGCCAGCAATACCCCCTAAATGATATGGGAATGACGGAGCTGGAGCTGCGCTTTGACGGGGCCATGGCCGCAAAAGCGTATGAAGATGCCTTTGCATATGCGGGGCAAAAACTAAGCCTTGAGGATAGAAGCAGCCACTGGCTTGCCTTTGCCACTTTGGCGAGCAAAATTGCCGATTATGATAGCCAACAAAGCAGCACTATGCGCAGTTTGGCGCGGGATTCCTCTATCAACGCCTTTCTGCGCAGTGGCAGCGTGCCCGAGCGCGCCACCACAATGGTGCTTTTGGCGCAACTGCTTGAATCGGCCAATGAAGGCCGTCGCTCGATAGATGCCCTGCGGCTGGCGCAGCGGCTTGATGCACAGGCAAGCACAGCTGAAGCACTGGATCGCGCCATCGGCCTGTTTGGCTTTCGGGTGGTGGATACTCAAGTGGATAACAACGCCGAGCGGCCCCGGATTTGCATAAACTTTAATGAGGACCTTGCCGAGCTTGGCGTGGATTACGCCAGCTTTGTAAAAGGCGACCTGCCGGTTGAGGCCGAAGGGTCGCAGCTATGTCTGGACGGGGTAACCCACGGGCAAACCTACGAAATTACGCTGCGCGAAGGGTTGCCTGCGGCCAGTGGCGAAGTGCTAATAAAGTCAGTGCAAGTTTCAACCTATGTGCGCGACCGCGATGCAGGGGTGCATTTTATCGGGCGGTCCTATGTGCTGCCGATGAGCGATAATCCGGCGATTCCGGTGGTTACAGTTAATGCTGATGAGGTCGAGCTACGGCTTTTTCGCGTGGGCGAGCGCAACCTCGTGCCAACCGTGCTTTACGGTATTTTGGGCGAGAATCTGGACCAATACTCAGAGGGCGACCTTGCCAATCAACGCGGGGAAGAGGTGTGGCGCGGCATTGGCGAGGTTGGCAATACACTCAACGCCGATGTGATCACCGCCCTGCCCTTATCAAACGCGATCAAGGATTTTGAGCCGGGGATTTATGCGATGACAGCCCGCATTTCCGACAGTGGTGAAGCATGGGAGGAGGCCGCAACCCAGTGGTTTATTGTCACCGATTTGGGCGTAGAAACCATGCTCGGGGCCGATGGGCTGCACGTATTTGCCCGCTCCTTACGCAGCGCCGAGGCGCTTGAAGGCATCACCGCGCGCTTGGTGGCCAGCAATAACGAGGTGCTGTTTGCAGCGCCGACAAATACGGCAGGCTATGCCCATATTCCAGCCGGATATACTAGCGGCGAAGGCGGCAATGCGCCTGCAATGCTGCAACTGATCAGCCCGAGCGGCGATTTTGCTTTTATTGATCTCAACGAAGCCGCGATGGACCTTTCAGATCGCGGTGTTGCGGGGCGGGTATCCCCTGAAAAGATCGACATTTTTGCCAGCTTCGAGCGCGGGGCTTACCGCCCCGGCGAAACTGTTTTTGCCACTATTCTGGCGCGAAATGCAGCGGTAGATGCCACCACAGGCCTGCCACTCACCGCCATCCTTTATCGCCCTGACGGGGTGGAAGCCAGCCGCCAAGTTTTGGCCGATACCGGCGCGGGCGGGCGGGTGTTTGAACACGTGCTTTCTACCAGCGCAATGCGCGGCACATGGCGGCTTGATATCCTTGCGGACCCTGACGGGGCCAGCCTGAAAACCATGCGGTTTTTGGTGGAGGATTTTGTTCCAGAGCGCATTGATTTTACACTAGAAATGGCAGCAGGTGCCGTGCGGCCAACCAGCCAGCCTCGGCTCAGCATCGCGGCAGCTTATCTTTATGGTGCGCCTGCCAGCGGGTTGGCGATAAATGGCGAGGTCGAGGTAACAACAATTCGCGGCATTGCCGCCTATCCTGATTATCGTTTCGGGCTGGTTGATGAACCATTTATCAACGGCTATGAGGGCATTTCCTCGGAGGCTGTTACCGATGAAAACGGGCAGTTAACCGTCGCGCTCACCCTGCCAACAATAGAGCCGGTAACCAAGCCTTTGCAAATGCGCGCCACGCTGCGCATGTCCGATGGCTCTGGCCGACCAGTGGAGCGCACGATTTCCCGCGAAATCCTACCAGACGGGCCACGGATTGGCATTAAGCCACTGTTTGACGGCGCATTGCGCGAAGGAGCTGAAGCCGCGTTTGAGATCATCGCGATTGATGCAAGCACCGCGCGGGCCAATATGGCAAATGTTAGCTGGGTGCTCTCGCGCGTGGAGCGCCATTACCAGTGGTATAAATATAATGGCCGTTGGAACTGGGAGCCAATCACGCGGCGGGTGCGGGTGGCTAACGGCGAAGTGGATTTAAGTGCAGATACGGTAGCGCGGATTGGCGCGCGGATTGATTGGGGCCATTACGAGCTAAAAATCGTCAACACAGATGGCACCTATACCGCCAGTTCCTTCACCTTCAATTCCGGCTGGTGGAGCGCCGATGCCAGCTCTGACACGCCGGATGTGCTGGATGTGAGCCTTGATAAAGCGAAATATGCCATTGGCGATGTGGCGCGGCTGCGGGTGGATGCCCGTGCGGCAGGCACTGTGCTGGTTAGGGTGGTGTCTGACAGGCTGATTTCGATGCAAGCGGTCAATGTGACTGTAGGCGAAAGCATGGTTGAGGTGCCGGTGGCCGATGAATGGGGCGCGGGGGCATATGTGATCGCCACGCTAATTCAGCCGATGGACGAGGCAACAGGGCGCAACCCTGCGCGTGCTGTGGGGCTGGCCTATGCGCCAACGGACCCAGCGGAGCGCCAGCTTGAAGCGGCTTTTGAAATGCCCGAGGAGGTGTTGCCGCGCGGGCCACTTGTTGTGCGCCTTAAAGTGGAGGGCGACGGGCCGATTTATGCCACCATCGCCGCTGTGGATGTGGGCATTCTAAACCTCACAGGCTTCAAAAGCCCCGATCCCTCAGGTTATTACTTCGGACAAAGGCGGCTCGGAGTGGAGTTGCGAGACATTTATGGGCGGCTGATTGACGGCATGCAAGGCGCGCCCGGGCTGCTGAGATCAGGCGGAGACGGCGCTTTGGCGCGGGTCAACGCGCCGCCCCCAACCGAGGAGCTAATCGCTTACTTTAGTGGCCCGATGGAAGTTGATGCCGAGGGCTATGCCACCACCAATTTTGACCTCCCCGCCTTTAACGGCACCGTGCGGTTGATGGCTGTTGTGTGGTCAGAAACCGCTGTGGGCGAGGCTGCCTATGACCTCTTGGTCCGCGATCCCGTGGTTGTCACTACCGCCCTGCCCCGCTTTTTAGCGCCAAATGATGAAAGCCGCCTGCGGGTGGATATCGCCAATGTAAAAGGCCCGGCGGGTGAATACACGGTGGCGATCACCACGACGGGCGCGGTGCACACCAGCGCGCCAGAAGCAGGCCTGCGGATAGATGCGGGCGGACAAGCAACCCTTGAATTCCCGATCATGGCGGGCGCTGCGGGGGATGGCGAGCTTGCTATCACCTTGCTTGGGCCGGAGGGGGCGCGCTATCAGCAGGTGATTAAGGTTTCTGTGCGCGCCAATGACCCACTGGTGATAAAGGACCTTTCCGCGCCGTTAGCCGCGGGTGGCAGCTTTACCATTGATGCCAACGTATTCGCTGATTTTCAAGCGGGTAGTGGCACCGGCAGCTTTACCCTCGGGCCGCTGGCGCGGTTTGATGTGGCGGGTATGCTGGATGCGCTTAACCGCACTCCATGGGGCAATACAGAAACGCGAATATCGCGGGCGATGCCGCTGCTTTACCTCGGGGATATTGCCATGCAAATGGACCTTGATGGCAGCTTTGACGTGGCCGAACGAGTGGAGCTGGCAATTAGCCAAGTGCTAACCAACCAGACCTCAAGCGGTGCTTTTGGCCAATGGCGGCCTTATAGCGGCGACCTGTGGCTTGATGCCTTTGCCAGCGACTTTCTGAGCCGCGCGCGGGCCAAGGGCTACGCCGTGCCAGACCGTGCTTTTGGCCAAGCCATGGCCAACCTGCGCAACCAGCTTAATTATGCTGGTGATTTTGAGGATGCAGGGCAGGACATCGCCTATGCGCTTTACGTGCTCGCCCGTGAGGGGCAGGCCAGCATTGGTGATTTGCGCTATTATGCCGATACCAAATCAGGCGATTTTGCCACCCCGATGGCGCTGGCCCAGCTTGGCGGCGCTTTGGCCATGAATGGTGACCAAGTGCGGGCCGATGCGATGTTTGCACTGGCTTACGCCAAAGTGGCGCGCGCGGTGGAAGATAACCGCGCCTTCCGTGCAGATTACGGCTCACAGCGCCGCGATATGGCGGCCCTTTTGGCGCTGGCAGTGGAGGCTGGCAGCACCGCAGTGGACCGTGAAGGGCTGGCGCGGCGGCTAGAAGTGCCCAAGCGTTGGTATTC
>JAJRRX010000487.1 GCA_024279075.1 Alphaproteobacteria bacterium
GAATGCGGGCGTCAGGTAGCCCGCCCAGAACAGCGTTAGCATTGAGAGTGTTGCCATGGCGAGGTTGTAGCTCTGGAAAATGCCGCGCTTTGTGGGCTTATCCCAGCGCAAAAGTGTGGCCCAAATGGTGGGGCCAACGCCGGCCAACCCGGCCAAGCCGCTCATGGTGCCGCCAATAATGCCGATCACGGGGTTAAAGCGCTCGGCGCGGGCGGGCAGGCGGATGTGCTTGCCAAACACAAGCATCATGGCGAGAAAAACCAAAATCACAACGGCCACAAAGCCCTTAAACGCTGGCACAGAAGCCACCCCGAGCAGGGCAACGCCAATAGGCACGCCAAAAACCCCACCTGCCACAAAAGGCGCAGTGTGGCGCAGGTTAATATGCGGCCAAACCCTTGGCAGGGCTTGCAAATTCGAACCGATAATAGAGACCACAACCAGCGGCCCTGCCAGCGTGGGCGGCAAAAAAAGCAGCCACACGCCCAGCGCCATAATGGAAAAACCAAAGCCGCTTAACCCATTGACCAAGCCTCCCAATACTGCCCCCAGTATCAGGAGCGCCATATCAGGCATGAATTGCGCCGTCTCCACAAGCCAGCGCCGCTTCGCGCACGGCCTCGCTAAAGGTCGGGTGGGCGTGGCAGGTGCGGGCAATGTCTTCAGCGCTGGCGCCAAATTCCATCGCCACACAAATTTCGTGGATAAGCTCGCCTGCCATTGGTCCCATCAGGTGGCAGCCGAGAATCCGGTCGGTGTCTTTATCGGCGAGGATTTTCACAAACCCCTCCGAGCCAAACACCGCCTTGGCGCGGCCATTGCCCATAAAGCTAAACTTGCCGACCTTATAAGCGCGGCCCTCTTCTTTAAGCTGCGCCTCGGTTTTGCCCACCGATGCCACCTCCGGCGTGGTGTAAATCACCCCCGGAATGACGCCATAATTCACATGGCCCGCTTGGCCGGCAATGCTTTCGGCCACCGCCATGCCCTCATCTTCGGCCTTATGCGCCAGCATCGGGCCGTCAATCACGTCGCCAAGCGCATAGATGCCGTCAACATTGGTGCGCCAGTGGCCGTCGGTCTCCACCTGCCCACGTTGGGAGGTTTTGATACCCATGCCTTCCAGCCCGAGGCCATCCGTAAATGGCTTGCGCCCCGTGGCCAGCAGCACTTTGTCGGCCTCCAAGGTGGCCTCGCTGTCGTCTTTCCGCAGCTTATAATGCACGGTGGCCACGCCGTCTTTGGCCTCCACGCTCTGCACAGCGGCCTTCAGGATAAACTTGATCCCCTGCTTCTTAAGGCTGCGTAGTAGTGTTTTTTGAATTTCAGCATCCATCCCCGGCGTTACATGGTCAAGGAATTCCACCACCGTCACCTCGGCCCCGAGGCGGGCATAAACGCTGCCCATCTCCAAGCCGATAACTCCCGCGCCGATCACAACCAGCCGCTTTGGCACCTCGGTGAGCGCCAGTGCGCCTGTGGAATCAATCACCGTATCTTGGTCCACCTCAACGCCCTTCAGCGGGGCCACCTCCGAGCCAGTCGCAATCACGATGCTCTTGGCTTTATGCACCTCACCATCCACACTCACCTCGCCCTTGCCAGAAATCTTCCCCCAGCCGCGCAGGTAATCGACCTTGTTTTTCTTAAACAAAAACTCGATCCCGTTGACATTGGCATCAATCACCGATTGCTTGTAATCCATCATCTTGCCCATATCGACGCTAGGCGCCCCGCCCATCAACCCCATTTTCTCAAAATTCGTATGGGCCTCGTGGTAGCTATGCGACGCATGCAGCAAGGCTTTGGAAGGGATACACCCGACATTCAAACACGTGCCCCCAAGCGCCCCGCGCCCCTCCACACAAGCCGTTTTCAGCCCCAGCTGCGCGCAGCGAATGGCACACACATAGCCCCCCGGGCCGCCGCCGATGATAATTACGTCATAGTCTGCCATGTTATTCTCCTCAGGACTTGTCATTTTCATTTTGTTCTAATCGCCACCATTGATACAACCGCAAAGGAGTCAA
>JAJRRX010000488.1 GCA_024279075.1 Alphaproteobacteria bacterium
CAGTGAATGTGGCGAACTACCTGCTGAACGCCAAGCGCGAGCATATCGGCATGATCGAGGGCCGCTTTGGCCTGTCGATAAGGGTGGAAAGTGACCCAACCCTGATTTCGCCGGAATACCGTGTGGAGCGCTTCAAAACCGCCAGCCGCGTGGTGCCTATCCCCGAGGCGTTGCCGGTGGTGGACATGACAGATATGCCTGATTTTGAGGATGAACCGGAAGTGGAAGAGGCCACGGTGGAAGCGGCAACTGAAACCACCGAAGAGCAGCCCAAAAAGCGCCGCCGCCGCCGCCGCCGTGGCGGGAAGAACCGTGGTGAGAATAACGGCGAGAATGGTGACAACGGGGCGTCTTCTGATGGTTCGTCCGCACCTGAGGCCACGCCGGAAGCTGCGATTGAGGATGACGGGGAAAAGCCGAAGCGCTCGCGCTCGCGCACCCGCCGCCGCCCGCAAAAGGAGGGGGACGAGGCCGTAGCCGAAGCACCGGAAGAAGCTGCGGAAACCGAGGAGAAGCCAAAGCGCAAGCGGCGGTCTCGGGCCAAGGCCCCTGAAGCCGATGCGCCAAAGGTGGAGGATGCGCCTGTTGAAGTGGCACCTGCGGAACCTGTTGCTGAGGTGAAGGCAGAAGAGCCAGCGCCGAAAAAGCGGAGGCGGGTAACGGCAAAAGCGCCCTCTTCCGAACCAGAAGCAGCCCCTACAGAGGCGGCCCCAGCGGAGGCTGCTGAACCTGTTGTCAGGGAACCGGAAACCTCGCCAGAACCCGTTGAGGCTGATAAACCCAAGCGGCGCGGCTGGTGGTCTCGTAAACCTAAATAAGCTTAAGCGCCGCTTCCCCACCGGAAGCGGCGTTTTTCTTAGCGCGCCTTAAACCAGCGCTGCAATCGCACCACGCCTTCCACCATATCCTCAGTAGAGCGCGCATAAGAAAACCGCAGGGTTTTATGGCCGCGCTCGGGGTCAAAATCCAACCCCGGGGTTACCGCCACACCCGCATCGCGCAAGATTTCAGCCGCCAGCGCGCGGCTGTCATCGGTCAGGCCGCTAACATCGGCATAGATGTAAAACGCGCCGTCGGGCGGGGCGAAATTACTAAAGCCCGCCTTTGGCAGCCCCTCGATCAGCACCTTTCGGTTGCGCGCATAGGTTTCAATATGGCCCTGCAATTCATCATCACATTCCATTGCAGCCAGCGCGGCCACTTGGGCCGCATGGGGGGCACAGATAAACAGGTTTTGGCTTAGCCGCTCGATCCGGCGCACATGGCTTTCGGGCACCACCATCCAACCCACGCGCCAGCCTGTCATGGAATAATACTTGGAAAACGAGTTGATGACATAGACGTTATCCGTTACTTCCAGCGCCGAAACTGCCTTCCGATTATACTCGATCCCGTGGTATATTTCGTCCGAAATCAGGGCGATACCTTTGGCATTGCACGCCGCCACCAGCGCTTCTAGCTCGGGCTTACCCAGCATGGTGCCAGTGGGGTTGGAGGGCGAGGCGACAAGCAAACCGTCTAGCGACGCCTTGAGCTGGGCGGCAACGGGCTGAAAGTTGCTCAAAGCATCCGTTTCCAACCGCACGGCCTCAAGCGTTTGGGATTTCAGGATATTACGGTAGCTCGGATAGGCAGGGTCGCCAATGCCAACCTTTGCGCCCGTATCAAACAAGCTAATAAAGCTCAGCAGAAACCCAGCAGAGGACCCCGCCGTGACCACAACCCGCTCGGGCGAGACCTCCACCCCGTAGCGCGCCTGATACATCTTAGCGATTCGCGCCCGAAGTTCGGGCAGGCCAAGCGCCACGGTATAGCCAAGCGGCCCCGCATCCATCGCCGATGTCAGCGCGTCTATCGCCCCCATCGGCGCACCCGTTGCCGGCTGCCCCACCTCCATATGAATAATATGGCGGCCCTTCGCCTCCTCTTGGCGCGCGGCCTCCATCACATCCATCACGATAAAGGGAGCGACATCTCCACGGCTTGATATTTTCATCAAAATACTCCTTACTGCCGCAACTGTAATGACGCCATTCAGCGCCATCCGTCAAGATGCGCAAGGCCTAACCGGAGACCTTCCTCATGCGATCCCTATTCCTTTCCCTTTTTATGGTGCTCGCCACCACATTCGCCTCGGCGCAAAACTTTGACGATATGTCTGATGCCCAAACCGAGGCTTTTGGAGCGGCCGTGCGCGCCTATCTGCTTGATAACCCAGAGGTTATTATGGAAGCTGTGGCTATTTTGGAGCAGCGCCAGCAGCAAGATGCCGCCACCAGCGACCTTGACCTTGTGGCGCAATATTACGAGCAAATCTTCAACGATGGCTACTCTGCGGTGTCGGGCAACCCTGATGGCACCATAAATATTGTCGAGTTTTCCGACTATAAATGCGGCTATTGCAAACGCGCCTATCCTGAGCTTTTGCAGCTGATCGAGGCCAACCCCGATATCCGCTTTGTGCTGAAAGAATATCCAATATTGGGGGCCGAAAGCGTGTTGGCTTCTCGCGCCGCCATTTCTGTGCTCGTGAATGAAGGCGAAGAAGCCTATGAGCGCTTCCATGATGCTTTGATGCGCGAAAATGGCCCACTGACTGAGCTTTCCTTACCGCTGATTGCCGAAGGCCTTGGTATTGATTCTGCCAAAATGCTGGAATCGATGAACACGGCTTTGGTGACACAGGTGATTCAAACCAACCGCACGCTTGGCCAGCAAATGCAAATTTCAGGCACGCCAACCTTTGTGATCGGCTCAGAAATGCTGCGGGGCTATGTGCCACTGGCTGGCATGCAGCAAATTGTTGATGAAACGCGGCAAAACCTGAACTAATCCGCCTATACAGCAAAAGTTTAAAGCGCCGAGGGTTAACTCGGCGCTTTTCGTTTTTATATGAAAGGGGTATACTGCCGCAATATTTTACATCCGGCTTAACCGGAAGAAA
>JAJRRX010000489.1 GCA_024279075.1 Alphaproteobacteria bacterium
CCTTAAACATTTTTCGGTTTTTGGCATAGCTCAGTGCGGTATCCAGCGCACTTTCAATCAGCCCGCAACAACCAGAAGCAATCGAGGTCCGCGCAATATCAATCGCCATCAGCGCGCCCTGTAGCCCCTGCCCGATCGGCAGAATAATATTCTCCTCCGGCACCACAACATTATCCATATACATCTCCGCCAGCGGCAGAAAATTGTAAGAGGGCGTATTATAAAGCGGCCCAAAGCTTAAGCCAGGGGTGTCTTTCGGAATGGCGATCATCGCCATATCCTTATGCCCCGGCGCATCAGAGGTCTTCACAACCGTCAAATAAACGTCGGCCTCGCCCGCCAGCGAAACCCACGCTTTTGCGCCGTTGATCGCCCACATGCCGTCTTTTACCACAGCGCGGGTATACATATTGCCCGCATCCGAGCCAGATTGCGGCTCGGTCAGCGCAAAATTAGCCAGTTTGCGGCCAGAGGTCAGCTCCCGCGCCCATTTTTCCTTGAAAGTTTCGGTGCCATAGCCACAGGTCGCGAAGGTGCAAATATTATGCATGGAAAGCGCAAAGGCATAGGCGCCGTCGCCTTTGCCAAGCTGTTCATAAACCTGAATGCCATCGCCCAGTGATAGCCCCTGCCCGCCGTAAGCCTCGGGCGCATACAGCCCCATAAGCCCCGCTGCGCCAGCTTTATTTGACGCGGCGCGCGGCCAAACCGCCGCTTTGTTCCATGCGTCCACATTGGGTGAAATTTCAGACGTGCAATGATCGCGCGCCGCTGCCAAAACCGCTTCTAATGAGCTGCTCATATCGGGGCCTTTCCTAAAGGATTACCCACGTATATTTGAACGATCGTTCAGTTTTGTCAAATGCTAATTAGCGGGCTAAGAATTGCCCACCAATGTTGTGCAATCAAGGGTGCTGGATTGGCATGTCACCAAGCCTTCCGCAATGCTCACCAGCCCAAGGCCAGATACAAGAATACTATAGTGCCCCGCCTCAAACCCCTGAAACTCACCGATCATGACCACAGACCCATCCAGCGATTTCAACGTAATTTCCGCGTTTTCTTCACTTTGTGCCTGCCCAGCGCCAAGGGCCAAAACACTTACAAGAAAGGTGGCATTCAAAATATTTGTTCTACGCATAACATACTCCAATAGGTAAGCAGCCCCTCAGCTATGCCCGTACTAGAGCACAAACCTAAACAGAGCCTTAAACCGACTCGAATCGCGAATCTCTCCTCCGAATTCGCCAGATTCTCTGCCTAAATCCGCCCAAAATCCCTATACCTTTGGTTTATGAAGGCGATATCGAGCACATCAAAACGTCTCAAAACCAAGGATTTCCAAAAAACCTCTGAATTTTTCAAATCCACCATTTTCGGATTGGACTCATAAATATAAGGGAATTCTGACATTTTCGGTCATGATCCTGTCAGATAAGGGCGTAATTCGCCTAAATCCCTCCATAAACTTTAGTTTTAACGCTCGCATTTTAGACCTAACGCCGAAAATAGCGGATTTCGGTGCGCTTTAGTCCCTAGGTATGACAAGCCTGCCTTCCCCCCAAAGCCCAATTTCGCAATTCGGCGTGGCGGTGCATCTTCATCTCATTCGCAGCACAACGTTGTGGAGCACATAACCCGCAACGCACCGTTGTAAACACGTAATATAAACTTGAAAGAACACGATCATGAAAATCACATCCCTTATCTCCGCTTCCGCAATCGCACTGGCCTTGGCGGCCCCTGTATATGCCCAAACAGCGCCTACTACTCCGGCCCCAACAACGCCAGCGCCAACAACACCAACTACGCCAGCACCAACACCAGCGCCAACCGGCATTCCGGCGGCTTATGTAAATGTTGCCGCAGTTCAGCAAGTTAACGCACAGCTTACCGCCCAAGGCTATACCATCACCGATGTTGTGCAAAACGCCAATGGCAGCTACTCGGTTCTTTCCACATCGGCCGCGGGCCAACTCCGGCTTATCACCGTAAACCCTGCAACTGGTGGTGTAACGGATACGGTTACGGCAGGTGTGCCTGCTGGCACCGCAGGCATTGCGCCAGGGGGCCAATTTGATAATGACGGAGATGACGGCAACGACCGCGACGGCGGCGACGATGATAAAGGCGGCAACGACGACAATGGCCGTGGCGACAGCAATGACAATGGCGACTCAGGTAGCGACGACGGTGGCGAGGATGATAGCAACGACAGCGACGACTAATCCTACCTAACTATACGGGCTCCCACTAAGCCCGTATTGGCCCCGCTTTATTGATCATCAAGCGGGGCCATTTTTGTATTTTGCCCCCAAATATTTTAGGCTGGCATCCGCATTTCGACAAGTTTTACCCAATAAGAACAGCCCGCGGGGATCAGCTCGTCGTTAAAGTCATAATCGGGGTGGTGCACCATGGCGGTGTCGCCGTTTCCGGCAAAAATAAACGCCCCGGGCCGCGCTTCCAGCATATAAGAGAAATCTTCACCACCCATAAGCGGATCAACATCATCTGCCACCGCATCATCCCCCGCGACCATTTTTGCAACTTCCACCGCAAATTTTGTTTGTTCAGGGTGGTTGACGGTGACCGGATAGCCACGCTCATATTCAATCGTCGCCTTGGCGGCAAAAGCAGTCGCCGTATGCTCGGCCACCCGCTTGATCGCTGCTTCTGACTGGTCCCGCGCCTCGGCACTCAGCGTCCGGCATGTGCCTTTAATATGCACCCGCTGCGGAATCACATTATAAGCCTTGCTCTCGGTTTCAAAGCTGGTGACGGTAATAACCACATTGGCTAGCGGATCAATATTTCGGCTCACAATAGTTTGCAGCGCCACCACAATATGGCTGGCGACCAAGGTTGTATCAATCGCCTTATTGGGCATGGCTGCATGGCCACCAAGGCCTTCTACGTGAATATCATACTGGTCCGTCGCCGCCATCATCGCACCCGTGCGAATGGCAAAATGGCCCACGGGCAGCGTGGGCATATTGTGCAGGCCATACACTTCTTGGATGCCGAAAATATCCATCATGCCATCATCGACCATCTCTTTACCGCCCCCGCCGCCCTCTTCGGCTGGCTGGAATATAACCACAACTGTGCCGTCAAAGTTCCGCGTTTCCGCAAGGTATTTCGCCGCGCCGAGCAGCATCGCCGTGTGGCCGTCATGCCCGCAAGCGTGCATTTTGCCTTCCACCGTCGAGCTATGCTCCACGCCGGAAGTTTCAAAAATCGGCAGCGCATCCATATCGGCGCGCAGGCCAATTACTTTGCCAGAAACGGTGGATTTGCCTTTGATCACGCCAACTAACCCCGTGCGCCCAAGGCCGGTTTTTATCTGGTCCACGCCAAATTCTTTCAGCTTGGCCTCAACCACCCCCGCCGTGCGTTCGCAGTCAAACAGCAGCTCGGGGTGCTCGTGAATATCCCGCCGCCAAGCGGTGATCTCTTCGTGCATTTCGGCAAATCGGTTCAATACGGCCATTGGCTCACTCCTTCAGGGTTTCGATCAGGCGGCGAAGGAAAGCTTCGCCCGCTTCAAATTGTTCAATCGTGATAAATTCGTTGGGCTGGTGCGCTTGGTCAATGCTGCCTGGCCCGCAGACCACCACAGAGTAGCCCTCGCGCTGGAACTGCCCCGCCTCGGTGCCATAGCTCACTACATGGGTGCCGTTATCGCCGGTAATCCGCCGCGCCAGTGCCTCGGCGGCGCCCTCATGCTCGGGCTTCAACGCCGGGTTTACATCCCGCGCCGTGACCGTGATTTTGGCCTCGGGATGTATGGCCTGAATCTCGGCCTCCACCTCGGCCACATAGGCCTTGTAGCGGGTAAACCAGTCCATCGGGTCCTGCGAGGCAGGGCAGCGGATATCGCAGCTAAAGCTGGCGTTGAGCGCGGTAATATTGCTGGCCGAGCCACCCTTAAAAAGGCCAACATGCAGGGTGGTGAATGGCGGCTCGAACATTGCATCTATATCGTTTGGCGTTTCCGCCATGTTTTCCTCAAAGCGCTGCCGCAGCCACTCGACCAGCCGCGTAGCCGTCATAACCGCCGAAACGCCTTGGTGCATTAGGCTGGAGTGAATCTCGAAGCCCTTTACCCGCGTCGTAAACCCGATCGCGCCTTTGTGGCCGCTCACCACCTGCATCATAGAAGGCTCACCCACAATCACCGCCGAAGCGCGGGGCAGGTTTGCCACCATATCCGAAATCATAAACGGCGCGCCAAGGCAGCCGACCTCCTCGTCATAACTCAGCGCAATCTGGATAGGCCGCTTGAGGTTTGCCTTCAGCATTTCAGGCACCAGCGCCAGCCCAAGAGCATTAAACCCCTTCATATCACAGGTGCCCCTGCCATAAAGCTTGCCGTCTTTTTCGGTGACCACAAACGGGTCCGTCTTCCACGCTTGCCCTTTTACCGGCACCACATCAGTGTGGCCCGAGAGCACCACGCCGCCCTCAACATTTGGCCCGATCACTGCATAAAGATTGGCCTTTTCGCCGGTTTCATCATACACGCGGTGGCTCTCTACCCCGTGGCCGGCCAAATAATCCTCAACAAAATCAATCAACTCAAGATTGCTTACATCAGACACCGTCGGAAAGCTGATAAGTTTTTCCATCATTTCGCGGGGGGTATAAATATCGGGCATGGGAATCCTTTTGTGGGGCGCGGCCATCCTGAAAAATCCTGACCCAATGGTCAAGACCGGATAAATAGGGTGTTGTTGTTTGTAACGACATATGTTTACTTGTTGATCAAATTGGCGACAAACCGCCACACGCCCAATGTGGCACTTCCCTCGGAGGGGTATGAATGCGAGACCAAAGCGCCACCGTGCTGGACGTGGCGAACCTGAAAACTGTTTTCAACACGCGGGATGGCGAAGTCCACGCGGTGAATGATGTGAGCTTTTACCTCAAACCGGGTGAGCTTTTGGGCATTGTCGGCGAAAGTGGTTCGGGTAAATCCGTAACTATGATGTCGCTGCTTAAGCTCCTGCCGATACCGCCTGCGGAAATTCGTAGCGGCACCATTGAGTTTGATGGCCGCAATATTCGCGATATCTCCGATGATGACCTGCGCCAAATTCGTGGCGGTGAAATTGGTTTTATCTTTCAAGACCCGATGACTTCGCTCAACCCTGTTTTTACTGTGGGTTTCCAACTGATTGAGCCATTGCGTGTGCATATGGGATTAAGCAAAAAACAGGCCCGCGCGCGGGCCGCTGAGCTGCTAGAGCTGGTCGGCATTCCCGATGCCCCTGCCCGCCTAAAGGACTTCCCGCACCAGTTTTCCGGCGGTATGCGCCAGCGCGTGATGATCGCGATTGCGCTGGCCTGTGACCCGAAAGTGCTGATCGCGGATGAACCGACCACAGCGCTCGACGTAACAATTCAAGCGCAAATTCTGGAGCTGGTAAAAGAGCTGCGTCAGAAGCTCGGCATGGCAATTATCTGGATCACCCATGATCTTGGCGTGATCGCTGAAATCGCCGACCGTGTGGCGGTTATGTATGCGGGCCAAATTGTAGAACACGCGGAAGTTAAAGAGCTTTTCGCCAACCCTCAGCACCCCTACACCCGCGCTCTGCTAGAGACCCTGCCCCGCATGGGGGAAGCCCGCGCCGCGCGCCTACCCTCGATTGATGGCCAGCCCCCCAACCTTGACCACGCGCCCACCCATTGCGAATTTTCCCCCCGTTGCAAGCACGCCTTTGACCGCTGCCGCGTTGAGAACCCGCAGCGGCGAGACGTAACCCCCGCCCATGATGTCGCCTGTTTTTGGGATACCAACGCCGGAGGCCCTATTGATGCTTGATGATAAGAAAAAGCCATTGGTGCAGGTTAGAAACCTCAAAATGCACTTTCCGATTTATCGCGGTATTCTCAAGCGCCAAGTGGGCGCCGTGAAGGCCGTGGATGGCATTTCGTTTGATGTATTTAAAGGCGAAACTCTTGGTCTTGTTGGCGAATCCGGCTGCGGAAAGTCCACCGTTGGCCGCTGCGTTTTGCGGCTTTATGAGGTCACCGATGGCTCGATAGACATTGACGGCACGGATATTGCCACGCTTTCGGGCGTAGAACTCCGCGCCAAGCGCCCCGAAATGCAGATGATATTTCAGGACCCGCAAGCCAGCCTGAACCCGCGCATGACCGTTGGCTCCATTATCTCCGAGCCGCTGGATGAACACAAAAACATGACCCGCGACGAGAAGCGCGCCAAAGTTGGCGAGCTGATGGATGCCGTGGGCCTTGCCCGCCGCTTTGCAGACCGCTACCCACACGAATTCTCCGGTGGCCAGCGCCAGCGCATCGGCATTGCACGGGCCTTGGCACTGAACCCGAAATTCATTGTGTGTGACGAGCCGATTGCGGCGCTTGATGTTTCAATTCAAGCACAGGTTGTAAATCTTCTCGAAGATTTGCAGGAGAAATTTGGCCTTACGTATCTCTTCATCAGCCACGACCTTTCGATGGTCCGCCACCTCGCCACCCGCGTGGCCGTTATGTATCTTGGCCGCTTGGTGGAGCTTGGCGATGCTGAAACGCTTTATATGTCGCCAAAACACCCCTATACCCAAGCGCTGCTTTCCGCTGTGCCCCACCCTGACCCAGCGCAAGCGGGCAATATTGACCGGATCATCCTTGAGGGCGATGTGCCCTCCCCCGCCAACCCGCCGCCGGGCTGCACTTTTAGCACCCGCTGCCCGCGTGCGCAGCCAAAATGCAAACAAGATTCACCCGAGTGGGAGGAAATCGGTGAGGGTCACTTCGCCGCCTGCCACTTTATTGAATAACCAAAAGTACGGGCCAACCGTGCAGATTTTAACCAACTGAGGAGAAACAAAATGACTCTCAAATATCTCGTCGCCGGAACGCTGGGGGCTGCCATGCTGTCCACCACTGCTTTTGGCGC
>JAJRRX010000490.1 GCA_024279075.1 Alphaproteobacteria bacterium
CATGCGGCCACCGCCGAGCATGCCGTAGCCATCGCCGCCGCCCATGGCGTAGTTGTTGGTGGCGAATTTGTAGGTCGCGTTCAGGTCCACTTCGCTATCGCCAATCATCAGCTTCACAATGCGCGAGCCAGCCGGAGCGGTTGGGTCATACACAATGCTCATGCCCGAGATCTGCGGGAAGCGGCCAGAGCCGTCCTCAACCTTGCTCACACCATTTTCCATCGCAGCCAGAATTTGCTGGCCGGTGATTTCTGCCATCACCGTCACGTTGCCAAAGGGCAGCTCGGTAAGGATATCACGGCGGGTCAGCATGGTGCCGGCCTCATACTCACGGTCAGCACGAATGCCGCCGCCGTTGGCCATTGCCACATCAGCGCCGGTTGCGGCGCGCATGGCATCGGCCACGAGGTTGCCAATGGCTGTTTCTTGCCCACGCACCGAGTTCCGGCGGGAGTCTAGCGGGCCAGTGGTCGCGCCAATTTCCACATTCAGGCTTTCATCAAGTTGCTTGGTGAATTCATCAACCATGGCTTGGGTGTCTGGGTCTGGCGTTACGTTAGCCGTGTCAATAAAGCGGAAGTTCGGGGTCCAGCTAATGTGGCGCTTGCCACGCTTTTCACCAATGGTGACCTCTAGGTCGATCGGGGAAAGGAAGCGGCCATCAATCGAGGTTTCCACATAAGCCGTGCGGCCATCATAGGATGTCGCGTAGGAGTGGTCGTCGCCCGAGATGATCACGTCAAACGCGCCGGAGCGGATGAGCAGGCGGTCATTGGACATATCGGTTTGCACCACGCCGATCACGATATCCGCACCTTCGTCACGGGCCGCATTCGCCGCAGCCACACCCATTTCAACGGTGCCACCAAACACAAGATCGCCAGAAGAGGTCACTTCAGGGGTGGTATCTTGCGCTACGGGCACAAGCGCCACCATCACGCCGTCAAATTCCTTCATCATAGTGCCGGTCATGCCTACAACAGTAGAACCGTCAGCATTGGTCAGGTTCACAGCCGCCCAAGGATAGGCGGAAACGGCCATTTTTTCGATGAAGTTATTCACGCCAAAATCAAACTCGTGGTTGCCGGGCACCGCAATATCAAATGGCACTTGGTTGGTGAGGTCGATCATGTTTTGGCCTTGGTCAAAGCCAGAAAGAATGGAAGGCGAAAGCATGTCGCCATCAAACACATAAAGGAAGTTGGGGTTGGCAGCGCGCTCAGCCAGCGCAACCGCATTGAGGCGCGCAACGCCGCCACGGCCTTTTTTGTCGGCAAAGTTATAAATGTCACCAACGCCAAGAATGGTAATATTTACCGTTTGCGCCATAGCCGAAGCCGCTAGCACTGTGCTCAGCGCCGTGGCCCCAAGAGCCATTTTAAGGGCGCGTTTCGAGAATTTCATAATGTGTCCTTCCTGTGGATTTTTTTAGCCATGCCCGCTTACACGGGCGACCGCGACAGTCTGCGCGATTCCCTCCCTAAACTCAAGCGCGTTGGCCTAGAGATTATCAATACATCCAGTATTAATGCTAAATTGCTCAGGGTTGGCGCGCCGCTGATGGTGGGTATAGATACCGCAAGCCGAGCAAAAGTAATGTTTGGCCGTGAAGGTGTTGAACTGATAAAGCGTGAGCATATCAGCCCCTTTGGTAACCCTCACGTTTTCAAGCGCCGTAGGTAGTACCTCAACGCCGCGCCGTTTGCAAATGGAGCAATCGCACTTTATCGGCTTAGGCAAGCCCTCAGGAAAGCTCACCAAAAGCTCTACCGCCCCGCAATGGCAGGTGGCCGTTACGTGGCGTGCAGCCATTAATCCTCCCCCGCAAATTGCGCTTCCAACTCGTCCCGCCGCTCATCGGTGATTTTGGCAAACATGACCTCGGGCGTGGTAAAGGCATGGCCAGCGGGCAGGGCGCTTAGGTCCGCTTCAAGGTCCTCGGGCCAAGCCGCATCCGAAGCATTCATCGCGGCCAAAATGGTTTTGGAAGCGTCAGGGATATAGGGGCCGGAAAGCACCCCGTAAAGCCGGATAAGATTAAGCGCAAAACGCACAATGGCAGCGGCATCCTCTGGACTTTCCTTATAAATGGTCCACGGCGCGGCGGCTTGCAAATACTCGTTGCCCGCTGCCCAGATCGCGCGCAGGTCTGCCGCTGCTTTGCGCAGCTCCACGGCTTCCATATTGGCCTCGTAAACCTTCAGACGCTTGGCGATCTCGGCCATAACCGCCGCCTCAGCCGCGCCATAGCTACCGCCCGCCGGCACTTCCTCACCAAACTTCCCACGGCAAAACTTGGTCACACGGCTCACAAAATTCCCCAGCACATCGGCGAGGTCTTTGTTAATGCCGCCCTGAAAGCTCTCCCATGTGAAGTTGCTATCCGAGCTTTCCGGCGCATTGCTCAGCAGCCACCAGCGCCAGTAGTCAGACGGGAAAATCTCGAGCGCCTGATTCATGAATATCCCGCGCCCTTGAGATGTGGAAAACTTACCGCCCTCATACGTAAGCCAGTTATAGGACTTAATAAAGTCCACCAGCTTCCAAGGCTCGCCGCTGCCCATCATGGTGGCCGGAAAACTCAGCGTATGAAATGGCACGTTATCTTTGCCCATAAACTGCACATAGCGCACATCATCCGCGCCTTTGTCCACGCGCCACCAACGCTCCCACGCCTCGTCGCCTGCGCCGTTCGCATCGGCCCACTCGGCGGTGGCGCTGATATATTCAATTGGCGCGTCAAACCAGACGTAAAAAACCTTGCCCTCCATGCCGCTCCACGGTGCGCCGTCAAACTGCACGGGCACGCCCCAGTCAAGATCCCGCGTGATGCCACGGTCCCGCAGCCCATCGCCATCATGCAGCCACTTTTTGGCAATCGAGGTGGTTAAAATAGGCCAGCCCTCTTGGCTGTCGATCCATTTGTCCAGCGTTTCGCGCATGGTGGATTGCTTCAGGTAAAGATGCTTGGTTTCACGCACCTCAAGGTCCGTGCTGCCCGAAATTGCCGAGCGCGGATTAATAAGGTCTGTCGGGTTCAGCTGCTTGGTGCAGTTCTCGCACTGGTCACCACGGGCCTTTTCATCGCCACAATTCGGGCAGGTGCCTTCAATGTAGCGGTCTGGCAAATAGCGCTTGTCGGCATGTGAATAGACCTGTTTTTCACTCACTTCCTCGATCAGCCCCTCACGCCCCAAAGCGGCGGCCAAGTACTGCGTGATCTCGCGGTTTCTATCCGAACTGCTCCGCCCGAAATAGTCAAACGAAAGCCGAAATCCCTCGGCAATATCCTTCTGCACCACATGCATATCGGCGCAAAATTTGGCCACCGGCACGCCCGCTTTCGCCGCTGCCAGCTCTGCCGGCGTCCCGTGCTCATCGGTGGCGCAAATAAACATCACCTCATGCCCTTTTGCCCGCATATAGCGCGCATAAGCGTCTGATGGCAGCTGCGAGCCAACGAGGTTTCCCAAGTGCTTAATGCCGTTAATATAGGGCAGGGCGGAGGTGATAAGAATGCGAGCCATAAGAGTGCCTTTTGTTAAGCTGGCTTTGGTTTAGCCTAGCCCAGTAAAAACCTCTAGCAATATCTCGGGACGATCATGGAAAACAGCGATCAGCGCACCCGCATGAGGCGAAAGATTCAAATATTTACCCCCGTAACCCTTTAATTCTCCCCCTTTACTCCCTATATGTTCCTTAACGGAGGACCAATGACAGAAATTTTTTTTAATGCCCAATCTTACCCTTTTACCCTTTCCCTGACCCTCGTGGCGGGGTTGTTTCTGTTAGAAATCATCATGCTTATCCTCGGTGGCTCTTTCCTTTCAATGGAGGCAGATGCGCCGGATATGGACGTGGACCTTGATGCCGATTTTGATATCGAGTTGGATCTTGATGTCGATACGGGTCTGGATACGGGCCTCGCCATCGCCCCTTCGGGCCTTTTTGGCCTAAAAGAAGTGCCGTTTATGATGTGGCTGGTCTCGTTTTTGACCATGTTTGGCCTTTCCGGCCTTGTGCTGCAATCCGCGCTCAAAGCCACAATCGGCGCGCCATTACCCGCCGTTCTGGCTGCCCTTATCGCACTCCCTGCGGGCCTGTTTGGCGCGCGGTTTATTGCCCGCGTTATCGCCCGCATCATGCCCAAGCATGAAAGTGAGGCCATGCGCACCCGCTATTTGGGCGGCCACCACGGCACCATTACCCAAGGCGTGGCCAAGCGAGGCAAGCCCGCCGAAGCCAAAATCAAAGACCGTTTTGGCAATTTCCATTACCTGCGCGTCGAGCCACTTGACGACGCGGACGTGATCCCCGAAGGGGCCGATGTCCACGTAATTCGCAGAAAAGACGGCATGTTTTTTGTTGTCGATATCACCTGAGGC
>JAJRRX010000491.1 GCA_024279075.1 Alphaproteobacteria bacterium
AAATGCAGGAGACAAAAGTGTCTCTTTGCAAAATCACTGCAGCTTAAAGGAGAATGAGAAATGGCAAGAGTTAAGTTTCTCTGTGACGCGGAACGCTGCATTGAATGCAATGCCTGCGTAACCGCCTGTAAAAACGAGCATGAGGTCCCTTGGGGCATCAACCGCCGCAAAGTCGTCACCATTGGTGACGGCAAGCCCGGCGAGCGCTCGATTTCGCTGGCCTGTATGCACTGCTCCGATGCGCCTTGTATGGCCGTTTGCCCCACCGACTGTTTTTACCAAACAGCCGACGGTATCGTGCTGCACAACAAGGACCTCTGCATTGGCTGTGGTTATTGCTTCTATGCCTGCCCGTTTGGCGCGCCGCAGTATCCGCAATCCGGCAATTATGGTTCGCGCGGCAAGATGGACAAGTGTACCTTCTGCGCTGGTGGCCCGGAGGAGGATAACTCCGCCGCCGAATTCCAGAAATACGGTCGCAACCGTATTGCGGAAGGCAAGCTGCCGATCTGTGCTGAAATGTGTGCCACCAAGGCGCTGCTGGCGGGGGATGGCGACGTTGTGTCGGCGATCTACCGTGAGCGCGTGGTGTCCCGCGGCTTTGGCTCTGGCGCTTGGGGCTGGGGCACAGCCTATGGCCAAAAGGGCGGCTGATTAGGCTGACTTGAAAATGGCGGCGCGCGGGGTTTCGCGCGCTGCCCTCTAACGGCTTGTTTGAGAGGTCACGGCTGTGCAAAACCTAACCCACACGATACGCAACTTTTTGCGGCTCGGGGTGCTTATGCTGCTGCTCGCAGCCTTTGCCGCACCCGTAGCCGCCCAAAGCGTGCGCCCACCCGGAAACGCGGTAAACCTTGATGATGGCAGTCAGGAAGGCCCGTCCAACGCTTTAGGCGATGTATCGGATACCGAAATTTGGGATAACTTTCGCGGGGGAAAACCGGCTGACCTGCTTGCGCCTGTACGCGAAGGGCAGTTGATGACAACCTCCGGCCAGATTTGGCGGGAGATCCGTGAAAACTATATCCGCAAGTATCTTGGCTGGGCACCGCTGATCGTCATCGGCATTCTGGCGTTATTTTACCTTATTCGCGGCCCAATGAAGATTTCCGCTGGCCGCTCTGGCAAAACCATTCCGCGCTTTACGCTTTCGGCGCGGGTGGCGCATTGGTTTATGGCGGGGGTGTTTATTATTCTTGGCCTAACGGGGCTTACGATATTACTCGGCAGAGTGGCGATAGCGCCTTATCTGGGGCTGGAAGCCAATTCGGTGTTAACCAGCGCTTCCATGCAAGGGCATAACCTGTTTGGCCCGATCTTTATTTTTGCCCTTATCTGGCTGTTTATCAAGTTCGTGCGCGGCAATTTTTTCCAGTGGGTGGATATCAAGTGGATCTTCAAGCTGGGTGGGTTTTTTGGCGGACATGTGAGCTCGCGCCAGTTTAATTTTGGCGAGAAAAGCTGGTTTTGGATGGTGATCCTTGTGGGGATCGTTATTAGCGTCACGGGTGTGATTATGCTTTTCCCCGGCTTGGTGGAAGATGTGCGCTGGCTGCAGCTTTCAACCGTTTTGCACGCCATTGGCGCGGTGGCGCTGATTTCCGTTCTGTTTGGCCATATCTATGTCGGCACCATCGGCATGGAAGGCTCGATTGACTCGATGCTGAAGGGCGAAGTGGATGAAAACTGGGCCAAGGAGCACCATGACCTCTGGTATGAAGAGGTGACCGGAAAATCCGCTTCCGAGCCAGCGGCCAAGGAGGAAACGACATGAGCTTTCTGGACATCGTAGAAGGGCCGCTGTTTACCTTCGCCGCCGCTGTGTTTGCGTTTGGCGTGGTTTGGCGCCTGATCGGCATCATTCGCATTGGCCGCAAAAAGGATATTTCGCCCGCCAAAGCCTCGGCTACCGCTGGCTTTATCAAGGGCAATTTTCGCCACTTTCTGCCGCGCGGGATATTTGCCAAGCGCACAATGGTGCATATTGTCGGGGGCTATGGCTTCCATATTGGTCTGTTTGTGCTGTTCTTTTTCGGGGTCTATCACATAGATTTCCTGAATGACCGCATCCTCGGGTTTTCGTGGCCCGCCATGCCCCGCTGGGCTTTTTTGGCGGTGTCCGCCATCGCATTTGCGGGGCTGATCATGCTGTGGGTGCGGCGGATTTCGGACCCTGTGATGCGGCTGATTTCTAACAAGGACGACCATATCGGCAGTTGGCTCACCTTTCTGGTGATGCTCTCGGGCTGTTTTGCACTGGAGCAAGCGCATGACAGCCTGCGGGCCACCCATATGCTGCTGGTCGATATCTGGCTGCTATATTTCCCGTTTAGCCGCTTGATGCACGGGTTCACCTTTGTGCTGTCTCGCGGCAACTCGGGCGCTACTTATGGCCGTAAGGGGATAAACCTATGAGCAACGTAACCGAAATTGCCGTTGAGAAGTTCCTTCAACACACCGATAGCGAGGCCGCGTCCTTTTTTGAAGCCTGCGTGCATTGCGGGCAATGCGCCGAGG
>JAJRRX010000492.1 GCA_024279075.1 Alphaproteobacteria bacterium
CCCTTTGCGCCCGCCCGTTGCAAGGTGGAAAGCCGGTGCGCCACCTGCTCGATACTGGCCCCGAAGCGCTCGGCCATCAGGTCCAGACCATGGCGCAGGCTTTGGGCGGCGGCGAGGAAGGGGCCATAGGGCAGCAGCGCCGCCCCCGCAAAATAATTCGCCAACCCGATTTTGCAAATTGCACGGGCTTCCGGCGTGCTGAACTTGGCAAAATCCAGGGTGGCCTCCAGCAAAGCATCATGCTCGATCAGCGCGATTTGGTGGGCAATTTGAAAGGCTTGTGTTGCAGGGCTGGTATCGGCTTGCAGGGTCAGGGTGTGGCCAGAAAACCGGCGCAGCGGACCTTTACTAAAGGCCACATCAACCCCTTGCTGGCGGGCCAAATGCCGCGATAGTAGGGCCACATGGTTGCCGCTGCCTAGCCCTGCGCGGTTGGCAAAGCTTTCGGCGGCGCGATCTACCGCGTCAAGGTAATTGTCACAATAATGGAAAAAATCACGGACCTCTTCCCATGGCTGCGGGTCGAGGCCCGTGGCATCATTCCCGAGGGCTTCATTCAGCGAGGCCAGCCGATCCTGCGCGTTTTTATGGGCGCGGTGCAAGTTAAGAAATGCGCGCGCAAGGGCAGGGGCATTGGAGGCAGTGAGTTGGAGGTCGGCCAGCGGCGGGGCCTCACCAAAAAGCGGGTCCGCGAGGGCCTCACGCATATCCACCACCATCCGGTCGGCCTCTGCCACCGAAAGCTCGGTCACGTCAAAGCCGAATTCCTGCGCCATCGCCAGCACAACGCCAGCAGATATCGGGCGGTGGTTGTTTTCCATTTGATTGAGGTAAGAGAGCGACACGCCAAGCTTTTCAGCAAAAGCCTTTTGGGTGAGGCTGTGCTTAAGGCGGGTCTCGCGAAGCTTGACACCGGCATATAGTTTTTGTGTGGCCATGGGGTGAGTTTAGCAGGTATTGCGGATTTGTAAACCTGCTGGAGCGATGTTGCAAATCCGAGGATAAGTTAATTAATTACAACGCCTTATATATGGGTCTATAATTTATATACCTAGGTTAATAAACCGGTGACGCAAAAAAACGGACCGACAAGGCGGCCCGTTTGCATAGTTTGGAAAGAGGCGCTATTTGTCCTTTTCGACCACATATTCTTCCAAAATCTTTTCAGCTTTGGCGGCTTCCAGCTTGTTAATCCGATCTTCCGAATTGCGGTCATCAAGCCGATATTTCACCACGTTCACCAAGCTGATGGTGAGGAGCAAAATGCCCATCGCCCAGTAACCTTTTGTTGAAAAATCAACCGGCGCATAGTAGAGTGAGCCGCCGAGCATGGCGTAAGCAATAAATACCCCCGCGCCGTTAAAGAGTGTGTAAATACTGTTGGATTCGTTGCGCATGATATGCTCCATGGTTTAGTTACTTTTCAGGCGGGCCAATACATCGGCTGCCGTTGATTTTGTGGCCGGACCGTAGCCCTTAGAGGCGAGCTTGTCACCAATATTCTCGTGTTTTAGCGCTGCATTAATGTCCCGCAGCACCTCGCCTTGCTCAAACGGGTCATCACGGCCCATTACGCGGGCAATCAGCTCCTCGGCCTCCTCAAAGCTGTTTTCAATACCCGGTGCCAGCCGCGATTGCATTTTTTGCTCGGCCTGCACGGCTTTGGCGGCAATGGCGCTTTGCTTCAGGTCAATTATCCGGCGATGCGCGGCCTCAACCGAGTGCCGCAAGCGGGTAATTTTTGTGTCCAGCCGGTTAATGGTTTCGCAGCGCAGGGTGCTTTCGTTTTCCATCTGCGCAATGGCAATTGCGGCCTCGCTAGCCATGTCCTCGCGCCCATCTTCAAGTGCTGCCCTAGCGCGGCTGGTGAGGTCAATGGTCCGTTTGTCCAGCCCCTCAACCTGTTTGGTTTCATTGCGGTGCCGCAAAATCAAGCTCGCTAATGTTGCTTTTGCCGCCTTGAGTGAGCCATCCGCCTCGCGGATTTTCTGATCAATCAGATCAATGGCATAATGGTCGCGCATTCGGTCATTGGCGCGGGCTTGGGAGCCTTTTATCAGGGTGCTTAGGGTGTTAAACATGTTATCCTCCGTTTGTGAACCTTGTTCATGACTAGGATATAGGCTCACCTGAACGATGTTCAAGAATAAATATGAACTTTGTTCAAAAAATATTTGGTTATTGGCCGATTTCAGATAAAATAAGCGTAATCATGCGTGAAAGCTCCGGCCTCGGCACCGCTGAAATGCGCTTTTGCAGCCCCAGCCACACAATCCCGTGGATAGAGGAAAACAACCCGCGCACCAGAAACTCCACATCTTCCGCGCATAAATCAGGCCGTAGCTCGGCCACGGGGCGGCGGATATGGTCAAACAGCGCCTCCAGCGCCACCATATACCAGCCCGGAATATCCTCCCCCACCGCCATGTCGATCTCAAACAGGGCCCTCCACGCGGCAGTATTTTGGCTCGCAAAATCAAGGTAAGCCAGCCCCATGGCCACCAACCGTTCACAAGCTGGGGCTTCGGCCAGCGGCTCCACCGCGCCTGCCACCTGTGCGCCCAGCCGCCTAAACGTCCGGCCATTTATGGCCAGCGCTAAATGGTGCAGGTCGGGGAAGGCATTATATATAGCCCCGACAGAGCAGCCCGCTTTTGCCGCAAGATCACGCGCCTTCAGGGCGGGCAAACCGTGTTCAATAATTTCGGCTTCCCCCAGCTCAATAAGTTTTGTGCGCAAGTCATCCCTGCGGGATTGCGTTTTGCTCGCCATAGCTACCTCCCATTGAACGATGTTCAAAGCATACCGAAAGAAGGGTGCAAATGTAAAGCCATCAGACCAAAGTCTGTATCAAGGTAAGGCCTTTGGCCGAAACCTCCTAGGACCATGCGCCATTTTCCCAGCGGGGAGCGCTGCTAAAAATGAGGTGTACCAAAACACGGGGGCACACAAAAGAAAACTAACTTGAAAGGCAATAACATGTCAAAAAAATCAAACTTCACAATGATTGGGGCCATTATGCTTGGTCTTGGCGCTTTTGCACTAAGCGCAGAGCCTAGCTTTGCCCGGGGTGGCCATGGCGGCGGCCCAGAGGGGGTGATCGTAACGGTCAATGGCGTGCAACACGTCATCGCGGTTGATAATTTACCCGCAGATTTTCAGCCGGCAGCCAACGTGCAAGTGATCGCCCACGTGCCGGGTGTACGTGAAGCAAGAGTGTCTTTTCAGGCACGGCGCAAAGCGAAACAAGCGGCGGCACGGGCTGCAAGAGATGCGGCACGGGGGCGTTAACTCCACTCTCGGTCCGTGAAGCGCTCGGCGATTCGCCGAGCGTTTTTTGTGCGGTGTGGCCAGTATACACCTCCAATTTTGCAAATACGCATAAAATCAGGCATTTCTGCAAAGAGATTTGCAAATACACAAATCCTTCCTTCCACCGCACGGCCATTCCCCTTATGCTGCACCGCAAACCTTGGGGAGCCCAGCATGCAATCTATTCTCGAACAACTCGAAACCCGCCGTGAGCAGGCGCGCCTTGGGGGCGGTCAGCGGCGGATTGATGTGCAGCATAGCAAAGGCAAGCTGACGGCGCGAGAGCGGCTGGAAGTGCTGCTTGATGCTGACAGTTTCGAAGAGTTCGATATGTTTGTAGCGCATCGCTGCACTGATTTTGGCATGGAAAAGCAAAAATACCCCGGTGACGGGGTGATCATTGGCTGGGGCACAATCAATGGCCGCATGGTTTATGTGTTCTCTCAGGATTTCACAGTGCTTGGCGGCTCGCTTTCGGCGACCCACGCCAAGAAAATCGTGAAGGTCGCCGATATGGCAATGAAAAACGGCGCGCCGTTGATCGGGCTGAATGACAGCGGTGGGGCGCGCATTCAAGAAGGGGTCGATGCCCTTGGCGGCTATGCCGATGTGTTTCAGAAAAACATCGAGGCCAGCGGGGTGATTCCGCAGATCAGCGTGATTATGGGACCATGTGCGGGCGGGGCGGTGTATTCGCCTGCGATCACTGACTTTATCTTTATGGTCCGCGATAGCTCCTACATGTTTGTGACCGGCCCTGACGTGGTGAAAACGGTTACAAACGAGGTGGTTACGGCGGAAGAACTGGGCGGGGCCAAGACCCATACCAGCAAGTCCTCGGTCGCCGATGGCGCTTATGACAACGACCTTGAGGCGCTGATCGAGGTCCGCCGCTTGGTTGATTTCCTACCGCTCAACAACCGCGAAAAGCCCCCCGTGCGGCCTTTCTTTGATGCCCATGATCGGCTGGAGCCGAGCCTCGATACCCTGATACCGGACAACCCGAACACCCCCTATGATATGCGCGAACTGATCAAAAAAACCGCCGATGAAGGTGATTTTTTCGAGATACAGGAGGATTTCGCCAAGAATATCCTGACGGGGTTCATTCGGCTTGAGGGCCAAACTGTGGGCGTGGTTGCCAACCAGCCGCTGGTGCTGGCGGGCTGTCTAGACATCGACAGCTCCCGCAAAGCCGCCCGCTTCGTGCGCTTTTGTGATGCGTTTGAAATCCCGATCCTTACGTTTGTGGACGTCCCGGGCTTCCTCCCCGGCACCAGCCAAGAATATGGCGGCGTGATCAAGCACGGGGCCAAGCTGCTGTTTGCCTATGGCGAGGCCACGGTGCCAAAAGTTACGGTTATCACCCGCAAAGCTTACGGCGGCGCTTATGATGTGATGGCCTCCAAGCACCTGCGCGGCGATTTCAACTATGCGTGGCCAAGCGCGCAAATCGCGGTCATGGGCGCGGCGGGGGCGGTTGAAATCATCCACCGCGCGGACCTCGGCAATGCCGAGAAAATCGCCGCCCATACCGCTGATTATGAAGCCAACTTCGCCAGCCCCTTCAAGGCCGCCGAGCGTGGCTTTATCGACGAGGTGATTATGCCGCGCAACACCCGCAAACGAGTGGCGCGGGCATTCGCCAGTCTGCGCAATAAAAAGCTCAGAAATCCGTGGAAAAAACACGACAACATTCCGCTTTGAGGGAGGTCAATATGTCTGCGACAATCCGGCCCGCTTGCCCCCGCACAAAATCGGCGTATCTTAAGGGAAACCTACAAGGCCAAGCCGATGAAACTTCCCGACCCGCCCAAGCTGGTGCGCTTTTTGCTCTTCCACATTGCCAACGGCATCGCCATTGGCGTGGTGTTTGTGCTGGCGATCATCTGGAGCAATTTTCTGGGGGTGGGCGACATGCTGGCCCGCGACAGCAGCGGCATTGCCACCTTTATTCTGTTTTTTCAAACCTGCCTGACCTTTGGCGGGGTATCGGCGGCCATTGCCGTTATGCATCTCGGGGACGACGACTAGCGCCCCTTATTAGGAGCGCCCAACATGGCTAATCTTCCCTACATGCTCAAGCATCGCGGCTTTCCGGGCCGCCTTCCCAGCTCTGATCTGCAATTCACCATCCGGCGGGCCTCGCCCAAGGGGATTACCCCGCTCAAGGCGCGCGAGCGCTTTCGCGACCGTCGCGCCATTGATAAAAAGGCCGATGCGGTGTTTATCGCCAGCCTTTGGGCCCATTTTGGCGACCAACCCTTTGAGCGTGGCAACCTTGACGCAGGCCGCATTGGCTGGCTCTGGGGCCGCGAGCTGATTCCGGCAAC
>JAJRRX010000493.1 GCA_024279075.1 Alphaproteobacteria bacterium
ATGCTGGCTGTAAAGAAACCCACTGGATGTGGTATATCTTCCCGCAAATCGAGGGCCTTGGCCACAGCCAAACCTCGGCTTTTTACGCGATTTCGGGCAAACCCGAGGCGGCAGCCTACCTCGCCCACCCCATCCTCGGCCCGCGCCTTGTGAAATGCACCAAAGCCACACTGCAGCATGCCCAAAATGGAGCCCCTGCCCTTTTTGGCCACCCAGATGACCTAAAGTTCCAGTCCTCAATCTCGCTCTTCTCCCGCGCCAAACCCTGTGATCCGGTTTTTGAAGCGGCCCTCAACGTCTTCTTCGGCGGCGTGGCCTGCCAACCCACACTGGAAACCCTGAGAATTGCGTTTCACAACAGCCTAAACGCCTAAGGCAATATTGGTTTTTCCTATTTGCACGCGCTCCCACACCTGAAACCTTTTGTTAACCTTGGTCAACTATCCTAGGAGAATTGACTAGTCATGAGTGAATTTATCCAATGAAACCAACGGATAAATAGGAAAAACTCGCGCTTTTCTTTAATGCGCTTACCCATCCACGGCGGCAAATGATCTTTCAGATGTTGCGATTTTCAGGCCAAGAAGGGATGCCCTTTCTTTGTCTTAAACTCCGCACCGGCCTCACCAGCCCGACACTGTCTTTTCATCTCCGGAAAATGCGAGACGGCCACATTCTGAGCCGCGAGGTCAAGGGTATTGAATCGTGGTATGCGGTCAACCCCGCGCCGTTTACATTGTTTGACGCCCCGCTTAATCCCGCTCGATAAGTTCGATCCGGTTGCCAAACGGGTCTTCTACAAAGATACGCCGCGCATTGGGCAGGCGCGGCTGATGATAAATTTCCACGTTTGCGGCTTTAAGTTGCGCTTGCACTGCCGCTAAATCCTTCACTAAAAATGCCGGATGCGCCTTTTTGGCTGGCCGAAAACCCGCTTCCACCCCCACATGCAGCTCCTGCGCACCGCAAGCAAACCAGCAGCCGCCTCGACCCGCGAGGCTTATCGGTTTTGCAAGTTCTGCCATGCCAAGCACGCCCGTAAAAAACGCACGTGCACGCGCCTCTTCCCCTGCGGGCATGGCGAGTTGGATATGATCAAGTCCAGTTATCATTGTTTCAGTATACATACGTATACTCTTTAGTCAAACCAGCACCAAATCCCCTTTGGCCCGCCGCTCATGGAAACCCGCCACAAAATCATCAAGGCTTCCAGCCTCTATCGCGCCACGTAGCTCCGCCATAAGCTCTTGATAATAATGCAGGTTATGCCATGTCATCAGCATCGAAGAAAGTATCTCGTTGGCTTTGAACACGTGGTGCAAATAGGCCCGCGAATAGCCTGTGCAGGCAGGGCACGTGCATTCAGGGTCCAGCGGCCTCGGGTCATCCCTGTGCCGCGCGTTCTTGATATTCACCGCGCCCATCCTTGTCAGCGCTTGCCCGTTCCGCCCCGAGCGGCTGGGGAGCACACAATCCAACATATCCACCCCGCGCTGCACCGCGCCGACGATATCATCAGGCTTGCCCACCCCCATCAGGTAGCGCGGTTTGTCCTCCGGCAGCATGGTGGGCGCATAGTCCAGCACGCTAAACATCGCCGCTTGCCCCTCGCCCACGGCCAGCCCGCCAATGGCATAACCGTCAAAACCTATATCCTTCAGCGCCTCAGCACTCTCCCCCCGCAAAGCCTCGGTCACGCCGCCTTGTTGGATACCAAACAGCGCGTGGCCGGGGCGGTTCCCAAAGGCCTCCTTGGACCGCGCCGCCCACCTCATAGACATTCGCATGCTTTCGGCCACTCGCGCCTCGTCCGCTGGCAGCGCAGGGCATTCATCAAAACACATCACAATATCCGAGCCGATCAGCTTCTGGATCTCCATGCTGGTTTCGGGCGAAAGGTAATGCTCCGAGCCATCCACATGGCTCTTGAAGGTCACACCGTCCTCATTCAGCTTCCTAAGCCCTGAAAGGCTCATCACCTGAAACCCGCCAGAATCCGTCAGTATCGGCCCCGCCCAGTTCATAAACTTGTGCAGCCCACCAAGCCGCGCCATGCGCTCCGCCCCAGGCCGCAGCATCAGGTGGTAAGTGTTGCCAAGCAAAATATCCGCACCTGTCGCCTTCACGCTTTCAGGCAGCATCCCCTTTACCGTCGCCGCCGTGCCCACTGGCATAAAAGCGGGCGTCTGAATATCCCCGCGCGGGGTGCTCACAACACCCCTTCTGGCCCTGCCATCCGTGGCTGCGACTCTATACCCGAACAATTTTGTCATCTTTACCCCTAGACGTAGCGTTTGCTATTTCCTATATGTTTTATCAGGAATTCCAAGAGGCATATCATGAACACACAAGCAGAACCGCTAATGGAAGGCACACCGCTTATCAAGCCCTCCACCACCGACCACCCGCTGTATGAAAGCATCGTGGAGGCCTGCCGCTCTGTGCATGACCCTGAAATTCCGGTGAACATTTACGACCTCGGGCTGATTTATACAATCGAGATTTCGGCCGAAAACGAGGTTGAGGTTGCCATGTCCCTTACCGCGCCGGGCTGCCCAGTGGCTGGTGAAATGCCGGGCTGGGTCGCAGATGCCATAACCCCGCTTGCTGGCGTTAAATCGGTTAATGTTGAGCTGGTCTGGGAGCCGCAATGGGGCATGGATATGATGTCTGACGAGGCGCGGTTGGAACTAGGCTTTATGTAAAGGCCTCAACGCTCAGAGCACAAAAAAGCCACCCAATACAGGGTGGCTTTTTTTATCTTTTCCAGAAATATTTCGGGAAAATGGTGCGGACGAGAAGACTCGAACTTCCACGGGTTTTACCCCACAGCGACCTCAACGCTGCGCGTCTACCAATTCCGCCACGTCCGCATTTTTCGAGGCTGAGGAGCGTATAGCACCCTGATTTCGGGAAGGAAAGAGGCAAAAGTCAGGCATTGCAATTAAAAAAGCCCGCTTGGTTTAAGCGGGCCTTTTCAATGCGTTATATGCGTTTAGTTACTAGCACCAGAGGAGAAAAAGCCGCCGCTTGTTTCGGCTGGGGCTTCCGGTGTTACGCCAAATGCAGGCACAACGCCACCAGGGGCCACAGGAGCCGAGGGCGGCAAGCCGCGCATGGAGTTGGCCAAGCTCACGGCGACGGTCGCCCGCATGGCACCGCTTTCACCGGTGATGGATTCTTGCCCGCTGGCAAAAGCCAATGAGGCGTTATCTAGCCATTGTGCGCCACGGTCGATATTGGCTTTGCCCTCAAAGCCAAAACCAAGTGCGAGGTGATAGGCGAGTAGTTCTTCATAGCCAGACTGGCCAAGGCCAACCAAGGTCATGATCGAGGCCAACGCCACATCGGAATTATCGGCAGCATAGCCGACACCAAGGCAAACCTTGGCAATACCTTCGAGCGAAGCCGCGCTTGCGCCAGAAGTGCTTACCCAAGATTGTAGCTCAGATTTTGCCGCCCCCGCATCAGCCAGCGAAACCGTGCTGACATATGGCTGCAAAGTTGGGGCAAAGGCCACACATTGCGCTTGGATATCCGCGCGGGTGGTGCCTTGAACAGAGGCCGCCAAGCGGTCCCCTTCATCAATCGCATAAGCGCGCAGG